>DATBGJ010000705.1:0-10091 GCA_036558045.1 Thermoanaerobaculia bacterium | reverse complement strand
CCCCGGGCTCCCCGAACCATAAAGCAACGAGCGCTGGCCCCAGCTCGCCGACGCGCCGCGCCGCCTCGGTCTCACGATGCTTGGCGTCGCCCGCGGCTACAATTACGTGCACGGGCATGAGGTGACGCTGATGGCGCTCGCCCGCCCCGGTACGCCGCGCCAGCCCGCGCAGCACCAGCAGGAGGCGTTGATCGCCACGCCCGCCGCCCAATGACCGCCAGAACACACTATTATTCGCAAAACCCCTGCATGGGTGATCGTTTTCGCTTCTCACTCCATACGACAACGTTCGTCCTACTGGCGGCCGGGCTCAATACCGCCCTGTATCACCTGCCGCTCTTCTCATTCGCGACCCGCAATCTCGACCTGTCCACATTCAGCGGCATTCTGACGCTGATTTCGTTGCCGGTCGCGCTGTTCCTCGGGACCGCCATCCTGCTCACGCTGCTTGCCCTCGTCTCGCGGCGGCTCCTGCGACCGCTTTGCATGGTGCTGGCGGCTGGAAACGCGGTCGCCCTGTATTTCCTTCTCACATATCACGTCGTGCTGGACTCGACGATGATGGGGAACGTCTTCAATACAGACTTCGCGGAGGCCGCCGAATACCTGCACCCAACGCTCATCGGCTACCTGCTGGCCCTTGGCGTGCTGCCCTGCTGGCTCATCACGCGCGTTCGCCTGCAGCCATCGTCGCGCTTGCGCCTCGCCGTCACGGCCGCGGCTGGCGTGTTGATCACCGTGGGCTGGGCCTATTTGACCGCCAGCACGTGGCTGTGGATCGACGCGAATTCGAAACGCCTCGGCGGCATGGTTCTACCGTGGTCCTACGTCATCAATGCGGGGAGATATGAGCTGCCGCGGATGTTTGTATCCGGCGTTCAGGAGCCGCTACCGCCCGCCACTTTCGCCTCCACCGACAAGACCGTGGTCATGCTGGTCATCGGGGAGGCCGCACGGGAGAGGAATTTCGCACTCTACGGCTACGACCGCCCGACGAATCCGCTGCTGTCCAATGCGGGCGTGGTCGTGCTCAGGAATCCCTCGTCGTGCGCCACCTACACCACGGCAGCGGTTCGCTGCATTCTGTCGAACGTCGACTCGAAATGGACATTCGCTAGACCGTATGAACCGCTGCCGTCCTACCTTCAGCGCAACGGCGTCGATGTCATCTGGCGGACCCACAACTTCGGCGAGCCTCCCCTCAAGGTTCAGACCTATCAGAAAGCGGTCCAGCTTTCGGCGACTTGCACAGGCGCCGGGTGCGCTCACGATGAAGTTCTCCTGTCCGGGCTTGAACAGCGCATCGTCAATTCATCGAGCCGGAGAATCTTCGTAGTTCTTCATCAGTCCGGCAGTCACGGCCCGTCCTACTACACAAAATACCCGGAGAGATTTGAGCACTTCAAGCCGGTCTGCAAATCAGTCGAGCTGAGCCGGTGCACCGGACGGGAGTTGGTCAATGCCTACGACAACACAATCTTGTATGAAGACTATTTTCTCTTCCAAGTCATCGGCATACTCAAGAGGCTTCAGCACACGAGCGCGCTGCTCCTCTACCTATCCGACCACGGTGAGTCTCTAGGGGAGTACGGCCTCTATCTCCACGGCGTGCCCTATGCCATTGCGCCAGACGTCCAGAAAGAAATTCCATTCATCGTGTGGATGTCGGATGAATTTGTCCGCCACAGAGCCGTGGACGTCCAGAGCCTCGAATCACAGACCAGTCACAGTCAGCGGGACATCTTCCACACTGTGATGGGGGCGTTTACCATGCACAGCGATGCGTACATGGCCGAGTACGACATCTTCAGCAAGAAGTTTTCCAACCGATAGGTCGAGCAGAGTTTCTGACGCAGGGACCCGGCGCGCGCGACGGTGCGGCAAGGAAGCAGGCACAGCGGCCTGGGCCTCGCCCGCGTCGCCGCGGGAGCCGGCGTGGCGCAGGGAGAGGGGAGTCCGCTACTTGTTCAGGTACTCCAGCATCTGCTTGGCCGTCTCGGCTTCCGGGTCGTTGGGAGCGAGCGCGAGGAACTTCTGCAGGTGCTCCTTCGCCTGCTCCTTCTTGGCGTCGTCCTTGGCCCAGGAGATCCCCAGGATGTAATGGGCCTTGGCGAACTTGGGATCGTCGGGCGCGATCTGGACGACGCGCTCGAAGAAGACGGCGGCCTCGTCGTACTGGCCGGAGCGGGTCCGCTCGGCGCCCTCGTTGAAGAAGCGCACCGCCGTCTCCGGATCCTGCGGCGCGGCGGCCGCCAGGGCGTCGAGCGCCTCCTTCGCCTTCGCCGCGTCGCCCGCCGCCTTGAAGGCGTCATAGCGCACCCGCAGGCCGCGCGGATCGTTCGGCTTCAGCGCCAGGTAGCGCTCGGCGGCGGCCGCGGCGTCGGCGGGCCGCTTGAGCTCCATGTAGAGCTCGGCGAGGACCGCCTGCGCGTCGGCCAGCTCGGGGTTGAGCGACGCCGCCTGCTCGAACTTCGGCACGGCCGTCGCGAGATCGTTGTTCTTGAGCGCGGTGACCCCCTCGTTGTAGGCCAGGATGGCCTGCTCCGTGCCGGGCATCTCCTTCGGCGCGTTGGGATCTTCCTTGGGAGCCGCCTTGGTCAAGGTGAACGTCAAGCGCATGGTGTCTTCGATCTTCGGCTTGACGGGGCCTTCGAAGGGGTTGAACCCCGCCGCCTCGGCGTGCACCTGGTACTCCTGGGTGGCGTCGAGGATCAGCAGCATGACCTGGCCCTTCTTGTCGGTCGTCTTCTCCAGCTTGTAGGCGGTGCCCGGCCGGGTGAGGACGACCTTGGCGCCTTGGATCGGCGCGCCGGCTTCGTCCGCCACCGTGGCGATGATCCGTCCCTCGCCCGCGGCATGGAGCGAGGCGGCGAAGGCGAGCGCAAAAACCACCGCGGTCAGGGCCGCGCGTCGGATGGAAGTCATGATGTCGTTCCCTGCCTTTCTGGGGTTCATTGGGAACCGTATTGTAACCGGTGTTGCCCGCTCGACCTCACCCCCTGTCCCTGAGGTCCTCTGATACGATCCCCGCGCTCTAGGAGGTGCCATGCTGGCCGAACGGATTCCCGCCATCCAGTCCGCCCTGGCCGACTCCGGCCTCGACGGCTGGTTCTTCGCCTGTTTCCAGCAGAACGACCCCATCGGGCTCGACCTTTTGGGGCTCTCCGGCGAGGGCAAGCTGGTGACCCGCCGCTGCTACTACCTGGTGCCGCGGGAGGGAGAGCCGCGCAAGCTCGTGCACGGGCTCGAGCCCGCCATGCTCGATCACCTGCCGGGCGCCAAGGCGACCTACCTGACCTGGCAGAAGCACCGCGAGGAGCTGGCGAAGCTCGTCGCCGGCTTCCGCCGCCTAGCCGCCCAGTACAGCCCCGAGAACCAACTGCCCAGCGTCTCCCGCCTGGACGCCGGCACCGCCGAGCTGCTGCGGGGGGCCGGCGCCGAGCTGGTCTCCGCCGCCGATCTCGCGCAGCGCTTCGCCGCCACCTGGAGCGAGGAGCAGCTCGCCGGGCACCGCCGGGCCAACGTCCACCTGCACCGCATCGCCCTCGAGGCCTTCCACCGCGTCGCGGCGGCGCTGCGCCGCGGCGACGAGATCGACGAGTACGCCGTGCAGCGCTTCATCCTCGACGCCTTCGAGCTGGCGGGGCTGTGGGCCGAATCGGACCCCATCGTCGGCGTCAACGCCCACAGCGCCGATCCTCACTACCAGCCCGGGCCCGAACAGTCCTCCCCCATCCGCGAAGGCGACTTCCTGCTCATCGACCTGTGGGCCAAGGAGAAGCAGCCGGGCAGCGTCTACGCGGACATCACCTGGGTGGGGGTCTGCGCCGCCTCGCCCACGGCGAAGCAGCAGGAGGTCTTCTCCGTCGTCGCCGCGGCGCGCGACGCCGGCTGGGAGCTGGTGCGCAGCCGCTTCCCGCACCAGCCGGTGCGCGGCTTCGAGGTGGACGACGCCACGCGGGAGGTCATCCGCCGCGCCGGCTACGGCGATCTCTTCATCCATCGCACCGGCCATTCGATCGGCACCTCCGACCATGGCCAGGGCGCCAACATGGACAACCTGGAGACCCACGACACCCGCCTGCTGCTGCCGATGACGGGCTTCTCCATCGAGCCCGGCATCTACATCCCGGGCGATTTCGGCGTGCGCAGCGAGATCAACGTCGCCCTCACCGCTGGTACCGCCGAGATCACCGGCGGCGAGCCGCAACGCGAGCTCCTGCGGCTGCTGGCGTAAAACCCATGTAGGGGCGTGATGCTACGCTCCCGCCGATGAGCGCCTCGGAGAGGCATCCGGAAGGCGAGGAATGGCGGGCCGACGCGCTGGCGCGCAGCCGGCACAGCCGGCTCGACCCCGAGATCCGCCGACCGGAGCAAGACTTCGACGAGGAGAAGGCGGCGGCGCTCTGCGCCGAGATCGCGCGCAACCTCCTCGGCGACTTCGCGCCGGCCCTGCTGCTGCTGCCGGCGGACGAGCGCCGGCGGGTGCAGGCCCTCCTCGCCTACGCCGCGACGCTCTTCGACTTCGCGCGCCAGCGCGGCGTCGAGGGCGAGCGGCTGGCGCAGATCAACCGCTGGGAGTTCACGCTGGAGGCGGCCTTCGCGGGCCAGCCGGTGGGACAGCCGATCTTCCTCCGCATGGCGCGCGAGAACGAGCGGCGCCCGTGGCCGGCGGACGCGCTCGACGAGCTGGCCGCCGCCGCCCGCCGCCGGGCCATGCGCGCGCGGCCGGCCACGGTGGCGGAGGCGGAAGTGGA
The DNA here is from genome assembly GCA_036558045.1 of Thermoanaerobaculia bacterium. Classification (GTDB taxonomy): domain Bacteria; phylum Acidobacteriota; class Thermoanaerobaculia; order Multivoradales; family UBA5704; genus DATARR01. Next base: position 5,334 of record DATBGJ010000705.1, on the reverse strand, counting down.
CGCCCTGGGCCTCGGCCGGGCGGTGGCCGGCGCGCTGCTCGAAAAGCGCCTCAACGCGGAGATCGACGGCCTGGCGAGCGCGCTCGTCCGCCTCGGCGCGCTGCAGCGGCTGGGCGAGGAGATCGGCCGCGGGCGCTGCCCGCTGCCGGAGAGCGAGGTCTCGCAGGACGATGACCACCGGTTCGATCCGGCGCGGCTCCTGGAGGCGGTCCGCCAGGAGTGCCGGCGGCTCCGCTCGCACCTCCTGCGCGCTCCGCGCGGCCTGGTGGACCTGCCGGCCGGCTATCGCCGCGCCGCGGTCTTCTCCCTCCTCGCGGCCATGCGCCTCCTCACCGAGATCGAGGATCCCGGGTCCCGGCTTCTCGCAGCCCCCCCCCATCTCGGCCTCGGCGCGCGCCTCGGGCTCCTGCTGCGGGCGCGGTGGGTGGGACGGTGAGGCTCAGTAGCTCTCGCCCGGCTTGAGGGTGACCACCTCGCAGGTGGTGCCGTGGGCCCCCAGCGCTTTCTCCAACGCGGCCGGTGTGCCGGTGAGCGCCGGGAAGGTCCCCCAGTGGATGGGGATCACCTTGCGCACGCCGAGGAAGCGGCAGGCGCGGGCCGCCTGCGTCGGATCCATGGTGAACAGGTCGCCGATGGGCAGGAACGCCAGCTCCGGCCGGTACATCTCGCCGAGGAGCTGCATGTCGGAAAACAGGGCGGTGTCGCCCGCGTGGTAGAAGGTGAAACCGCCGGGCAGACGGACGACGTACCCGGCCGCGGTGCCGCCGTAGAGGATCTGGTCGCCGTCGGAAAGGCCGCACGAGTGGTCGGCGCGCACCATGGTCACCTGCAGGCCGAGGACGTCCTGGCAACCTCCCAGGTTCATGGCGGAGCAGTTCTTGACGCCCTTGCCCCCCAGCCAGGAGCAGATCTCGAAGTTGGCGACGACCTTCTGCGGCTGGTGGCGCTTGCACAGCTCGAGGGCATCCCCCATGTGGTCGTAGTGGGCATGGGTGATGAGCACGGCGTCGAGCCGGTCGAAGGACTTCAGGCCCTCCGGGCAGGAAGGATTGCCCTGGACCCAGGGATCGATGAGCACGACCTCGCCGCCGGGCAGCTCGCAGCGGACCGTGGCGTGACCCAGATAGGTGAACCGTGGACGCGGGTGCTGGCTCATTCCGTCTCCCTCCCTTCAGGTGCCGCCGCAGATTCTAACCGCGACGCGGGGAGCGGAATCCATCACCCTGAAAAGAGAAAGCGGCCGGGGGATGACCGGCCGCCTCTCGACAAGCCCATGGCGGCCCCGAGGACCGCCGGGCAGCATGCTCAGACCTGGAACTGCTTGAAGAAATTGTCGCGCAGCTTGGCGTTGAACTCGTGGTCCGTCAGCCGGTAGTAGATGGTCTGGGCGTCGCGGCGGGGAGCCACCAGCCCGTAGGCCTTGAGCTTCGCCAGGTGCTGGGACACGGCCGAAACCGACACCCCGAGCATCTCCGCCAGGTCGCACACGCAGAGCTCCTTCATGTTCTCGAGCAGGTAGAGGAGCTTGAGCCGGGTAGAGTTCCCGGCGAGGTTCATCAGCTCCGCCGCCTCCTCGATGTCCGGCGTCCCCTCGAGGTTCTGCCGGATCTGGGCCATTTCTTTCGATGACATGTTCGGCGCCTCACCTTTCATTGTCTTACCTCCACGTTTCATACAATTCCATTCTTTATGCTATCTTACACTCCCGACGGTGCACCCGCCGGTGAATGCAAGCTCGAAATCATTGGATACTGAAACACTCGCAGCGATGTTGAACAATCTCGATTATACTCAGCGTAGCGCTCAAAATCCAGCCTAGAGAGAATTTTTTTAGAGATTTTGTCCCGTTTTGATCTCGGGACGCACCTTGTAAGGCTCCAACAGCGCGATCCGCTATTTCATTCCTCCCGCAAGAGGTGTCCTCCGCAGCGGACACGGGGCAGGGGAAGGCGTTCCTCTTGCAAGAACCCAGGCCGGACCACCGCACGCCGGGGGGTCCCCTCTTTATAATGGGCCGAAAGGAGGAGCAGGATGCCCAGTGAGATCGCCATCGAGTACTGCACCGCTTGAAACTACTACCCCCGCGCCGCCAGTCTGGCGGCCGAGATCGAGAAGAAGTTCGGAATCAAACCCCGGTTGATCCGCAGCAGCGGCGGCGTCTTCGAAGTTACCGTCGGTAACGACTTGATCTTCTCCAAGAAGAAGGCGGGCCGCTTCCCCTATCCCGGCGAGGTCGAGAGCGAGCTCGAAGCGCGGGTGAGCGCTTAGCCGCCTGCGCGTGACGCTCTTCCTCGCCGTTTCCCTCGTCCTCGGCGCCAGCCTCCTCGGGCTGGCGTTGAGGACGGCCGGACGCCGGCGCCAGGCCCCCGCGCTCCCCTCCCCCCTTCCCAGCTCTCCCGCGACCACCGTTCTGCTGCCGGTCCGCGACGAACGGCACAACGTCCTCGACTGTCTGGAGACCCTGCTGGCGCAGACGGCGGCGCCCCAGGTGCGGGTGATCGACGACGGCTCGACGGACGGCACGGCGGACCTCGTGCGGCAGCGCACCCCCGGCGAGCCGCGCCTCGTCCTGCTCGCCGCCGGCCCTCTGCCCGCCGGCTGGCGCGGCAAGGTCCATGCTCTCTGGGTGGGCGCGCAGGGGGTGGAGGCCCCCTGGCTCCTGCTCACCGACGCCGATACGCGCCACGCTCCCGACCTGCTGGCGCGGGCCCATGCCGCGGCGGCCGGCCGGGGGCTCGACGCCGTCTCGCTGGCCGGCGTCCAGCAGGTGCGCGGCCCTGGGGAGAACCTGCTCATCCCGGCCGTCTTCGCCCTGCTCGACACGCTGCTCGGCGACTGGCGCGCCGCCGCTGCGGGCGCAGGTCCGCCGGTGGCCAACGGCCAGTTCATCCTCGTGCGGCGGGCGGCCCTGGAGAGCGCGGGAGGCCTGGAGGCGGTGCGCGGCGAGGCGCTCGACGACGTGGCCATCGCCACCCGCCTGCGGGCCCATGGCTTCCGCAGCGGCTTCCTGCGGGCGGAGGGCCTGCGGATCCGCATGTACCGCGGCTGGCGGGAAGCCTGCCGCGGCTGGCGGCGCAACCTCGGCAGCTTCCTCGGTCTTCGCCTGAGGACCGCCGCCGCCGTCTTGGCCGTCTTCCTCCTGCCGCCCCTGGCGCTCTTCGCGGCGCTCGCCGCCGGAGCTTGGCTCGCGGCAGGCCTGCTATGGGCCGCCGGAGCCACATCCTCGATGCTGCTGCGTGCCGGCAGCCGCCATCCTGCCGCCTACGGACTGCTCTATCCGCTGGACGCCCTGCTGCTCGCGGCGGTGCTCCTGCTCGGCGTCATCGATCGGCGTCGGGGCCGGCTGGCGAGCTGGAAGGGGCGGGAGATGCGGGTGTGAGCCGCTCCTCATACCAGCACTGCTGGCCGGGCGACTCCTCCACGGAGACCCCCATGGACTCCACGCGCGAGCCGGCGAGATGCGGCGCGAGGTCCTGCCACAGCAGGCGCGCCAGCAGCTCGATCGAGGTGTTGGGGAGGGGCAGCAGCACGGTGTCCTCGGCCGGGAAGCGGTAGGTGCGCTCGCCGCAGCGCACCTCGATCGCGTCTCCCTGCCGCGTCGCGCGCAGCCGCGGGCTCTCGCCGGGGATCAGGGTGCGGCTGTCCAGGCACGCGCAGAGCCGCCGCAGCTCCCGCTTGAAGCTCTCGAGGTCGAGCAGCAGGCCCGCGCCGTCCAGCTCGCCGCCGGCGAGCTCCACCCGCACCCGGTAGTTGTGGCCGTGCAGCAGCTCGGCCCGGCCATCCGCGAAGAGGGTGAAATGGGCGGCGGAGAACTTGAAGTCTTCCTTGGCGAGGGCGATCCGGTAGCGCGACATAGGCGGGATTCTATGCCGCCTGCCGATTACTGCTCGCCGGCCTTGAGCCGCGCCGCCTTCTCCGCCAGGTCCGCCACCTCCCCGGCCTTGGCGCTCTTGCCGAGCTCGCCGGCGGCCGCCCGCGCCTGGCGCGCCACTTCGTTCAGGTCCCCCTTGGCCGAGGGAGACTGCCGCAGGATCTCCGCGAGCTGCGCCACCGAGGCGGCCAGCCGGAAGCCCGGCGACGCCTTCTCCCACGACGGCGCCAGCTCGGAGACGTACAGCTTGCGGATCGTCTCCGTCTGGTTGCCGATCTCCGGCGCGCGGTAGCGCAGGTGGAGCTCGGCGAGGAGGGCGTCGCGGGGCGCGCCGGGCCGCAGCTCGACCTCGTAGAGCACCGTGACGCTGTGGCCGGCGCCGATCTCCCCGGCGTCCACCCGGTCGTCGCGGAACCGCTCGTCGGCAATGTCGCGGTTCTCGTAGCCGATCAGCCGGTAGCGGGCGACCGCTTGCGGGTTGAACACCACCTGGGCCTTGGCGTCCTTGGCGATCGTCTGCAGCGTGCCGGTGAGCTCCTCCACCAGCACCCGCCGCGCCTCGTCGAGAGTGTCGATGTAGGCGTAGCGGCCGTCGCCATGGTCGGCGAGCTGCTCCATCAGGTTGTCGTTGTAGTTGCCCATGCCGAAGCCGAGGGTCGAGAGCTCGATGCCGCGCCGGGCCTCGCGCTCGATCTGGCCGAGGATGGCGCGCGGCCCGGTGTGCCCGACGTTCGTCACGCCGTCCGAGCAGAGGAGGATGCGGTTCGACGCATTCAGCCGGAAGTTGCGGTCGGCCACCTGGTATCCCAGGATGAGGCCGGACTCCGTATTCGTCGAGCCCTCCGGCTTCAGCCGCGCGATCGCCTCGCGCACCGCCTCGCGATCGCTGGTGGGCTCCAGCAGGACCCTCGCCTCGTCGCCGAACGTCACCAGGCCGATCCGATCGGCGGGCCGGAGCTGGTCGAGCAGCAGCGACAGCGAGTCCTTCACCAGGCCCAGGCGGTTGTCCTGGTCCATCGAGCCGGAGACGTCGATGACGAAGACCAGCATCGCGGGCCGGCGCTGATCGGCCTTCACCTCGCGGCCGCGGATGTTGAAGCGCAGCAGCCGGTGGTTGCCGCCCTGAGTGAAAGGCGAGGGAGCGCCCTCGGCCTTGAGCGCGAAGTCGCCTCCGCGCGCCGGCGGCGCATCGCCATAGTCGAAGAAGTTCACGAACTCCTCGACCCGCACGGACGCCGGATCCGGCAGCTTGCCGCCGTCGAGATACCCGCGCGCCACGGTGTAGGAGGCCGTATCCACATCCAGCCCGAAGGTGGAGAGGCGGTCCGCCGCGGTATCCACGAAGGGATTGACGCCGGCGGACTTGAAGACGTTCTTCTCCGCCAGAAGAGGAGATTGCTCCGCCTCGGACTCCACCCGCGGGCTGATCCCGCGGTAGGACATCGCCTGGCCGCTGGGCGCTC
>DATBGJ010000704.1:0-9421 GCA_036558045.1 Thermoanaerobaculia bacterium | reverse complement strand
TGAAGTCGAGCGTCTCGCGATCCAGGCATCTCTCGTTTGCACGTCTGTGATTACCTACGCCGAGACGCGCAGCGCTCTTGCCCGGCTCTGCCGTGAAGGAGGCTTGACCGCTGAGACGCATTCTGTAGCCAAAGTCAATTTGGACCAAGACTGGCTGCATTATCTCACGATTGACGTGACGCCGGAGATCTGGCGGACTGCGGGAGACCTGGCCGAGAAGCACGCTCTACGCGGATTCGACAGCCTCCACCTCGCATCCTTTCTTCATTTATCTAGAGTAGATCTCGGAGAACCCGTGCAGTTCTCTTCCTTCGATGGCCGGCTGAACGGCGCAGCGCATGACGAGGCGCACTGAGGCCGTCAGATCTCGTGCTCGTCCGAGCCGCGGCATCATAGGCGTCGAGACGCAGGGCATCGCCGACGCCGCTACGGCCGCGGCCTCGTCGGCCGTTGCTGATTCCAGTTGGATCGCCGCCATGAGGATGCTCCGGACGGCGGGATTCTAACTTCGTCTTCGTCAGTGGTGCTGATGCTCCGGCGGCGGCGTTTCTCCGGCGTTGGACTGGGCGTTCAGCTTCTGCCGACGCTCCACGACCTCCTTAGCGTCTACACCCTCGACGATGCCGCGGCCCTCGACCCAGCCCTGCGTGCACTCGCCGCAGGCGGCGGCCTTCTTGCGCACCATGTCGCGGCATGGGCAATGGCCCCGCCGGAGCAGGCACTCGGTGCAGGGCGGCTCGACGCAGCAGGAGTAGGCGCCCTGCTGCGCGAGATTGGACTTGATCTCTTGCAGCTCGCTCTTGACGCGGGCGATCTGCAGGTCCGGCCTCAGCTCGCTGAACTCCCCCTCCGGACGCACGGAAACCGGCGCGATTTCCTGGGCAACGGCGGGCGGCTTCGCGGGCTGGTGCTGCGCCTGGTACGCGGCGCAGGCGAAGAGCGGCAAGGCCAGGGCGAGACCGAAGAGCCGGACGAAAGACTTCGGCGGCATGACTCCCTCCATCACAGGTTGAAGTAGCGGATGATGTTGAAGCCGAGGCGGACGTCGTCCTTCTCGAAGCCGGCGGCGGAGTCGCCGCCCAGCATCTGATCGACCGTGGTGGCCCGCGAGTTGCCGAAGATGACCTCGAAGATGTGGCCGCCCAGAGGCTTGGAGACCGCCACGTGCCAGGCGGCGTGGCTCTCGTCGAGGTCCTGGTTCGCCGGCACGTACTCCAGCTCCAGCAGACGATGGCCGGGCAGCGGCAGGGTGAGCCCGAGCGGCACGTTGAAGGCGTCCTTGAGGCGCGGCGTATCCGCCACCCAGGACGGGGAGACGAGGAGATTCACCCCGGGCGCGAGGCGGCGGGAGAGAAGGAGCTGCGCGAAGGGGCGGCTCGAATCCACCACGCCGGGCCGCCGCAGGAGGTCGGCTCCGGCACGCAGCGAGACGGTGACCGGCACGCGGGCGGCCTGTTCGAGGAAGAGGAACTTCCCCGCCAGCTCGAAGTCCTCCTGGAACGAGGCGCGGTAGAACGACAGGTCGAGGTGAGGGGTCACGCCCCAGGCCAGGCCGATGCCGACGTCGGCGCCGCTGTCGAGGCCCCAGAGGTCGTGCGAGGTGCTGTCGTTGATCGCCTGGCGGAAGCGGTGGGTGAAGAGCACCTCCAGCCTGTGCCCGCCGATCGGGAAAGGCGTCGCGCCGTTGACCAGCCGGGTGCCGACCGCATCGCGATGCACGGGGTCGTAGGGCCCCGGCTGCTGCGCCGCGGCGCCTCCGGCGAGGAACAGGGCGGCCAGCGCGGCCGCCGGAACGAGCGTTCGCATCCCCTTGATCCTCCTCAGTTGTTCGGAGCGCCGGCACGGATCCAGGCCGCGATGGCGTCGATCTGCTCGTTGCTCAGGTAGGGCGGTCCGTCCTGGGGCATACGGTCGCCGGTGATGCTCGGATCGCCGCGCAGCTTCAGGATGATATAGCTGCGCTCGGGCGCCCCCGGCTCGACGCGGTCCAGGGTGTTGTTCTCCGTGGCCGGGTGATTGACCAGCAGGCCGTAGCTCACCCCGGCGTCGAGGATGAGGCCCTCCTGCCCGCCCGTCGATCCGGCGTGGCATCCCGACTTGGCGCAGATGGGGGTGAAGATCTGGCCCTGGATCTGCGAGAAGGTGAAAGCGGTCACGCCTCCCCCTGTGTCCAGCGGTTCCGTGGGCGTCTTCACCGTGCCGCAGGCGGCGAGGAGAAGCGGCAGCGCGGCCCCCGCCAGACCTCTCCCGAGCTTCAGAGCACGGCAAAACGGCATGGAATCCCTCCCTCGTCTGCGCCGTAGGTGCCGATAGGGTTAGAAAAGGTTCAGAAGGGCGATCCTCAATCCGGCCGGTTTACCCTGCGAGGCTTCGCAGGGCAGACGGGTCCAGTTACCATCCTGCCCTTGAACCGCCCCTCCTCGTTTCGGGACATACTCTCCGGCATGCCACCGAACGACGAGCTCGCGCTGCTCCGGCGGGTGGCCGCGAAGGACCGCAAGGCCTTCGAGGCTCTTTATCATCTCTACTACCGGCGCCTCTTCGGCTATCTCCTGAAGCTCACCCGGCGGGCGGATCTCGTGGAGGAGGTCCTCAACGACGTCATGCTCGCCGTCTGGAAGGGCGCGGCGAGCTTCGACGGCCGGTCGCGGGTATCCACCTGGATCTTCGGCATCGCCTACCACAAGGCGCTCAAGGTCCTGGCCCGGCGGCCGGAAGAGCCGGCGGATGAGGACGGGGAGAGGCCCGAGCCCCTGGACAGCGAGGAGCCGGAGAGCCTGGCGGCGCGGCGCGAGCTGGCGGGAGTCCTGGGCCGGGCGCTCGGCGCCTTGCCGGCGGAGCAGCGCACGGTGGTCGAATTGACGTATTACTACGGGCTCGCCTATCAGGAGATCTCGGAGATCATGGGCTGCCCGGTGAATACCGTGAAGACGCGGATGTTCCACGCCCGCCGCCGCTTGCGGAGCCTGTTGCCCGGGCTGGGGATCTCGAGCTACGCGGGTTAGGAGACCGAGACCATGCATCACTTGGACGAACAGGGCGGGAGGATGCACCAGCGGATCTGGGAGCTGCTCCCATGGTACGCCAACGGCACGCTCGCCGCAGGCGAGAGGGAGAAGGTGGAGGCCCACCTCGCCGTCTGCCCACGTTGCCAGGAGGAGGAGGAGATCTGCCGGCGCACCGCCGCGGCGGTGAAGTCCGCGGGCGAAGTGGCCCCTTCCCCTCACCCCGTGCAGCTCCAGCGGATGCTCGCCCGCATCGAGGAGAGCGAAGGCGAGGAGCGCTCGCACGCCGGCGGGTTGCGGCTCGGCACGCCGTGGCGCGCGCTGCTCGCGGCCACGCCGGGTCCGCTGCGCATCTCGCTGGTGGCCCAGGCGGCGGTCATCCTCGTGCTGGTCGGGCTGCTCGCCCGGCAGCAGCTCCGTACGCAACCGGCCGCGCCGCCGGCCCAGTACGTCACGCTCTCGGATCCCGCTGCCGCGCCGGTCCCCGCGCTCGGCCTGCGGGTGATGTTCTCGCCGCAGGCGACGGAGCGGGAGATCCGCGGTCTGCTCCAGGGCATCCGGGGACAGATCGTCGCCGGCCCCTCGCCGCTCGGCGTCTATACCGTCGAAGTGCCCGCGGCCGGCGACCCGCTGCAGGCCATCCTCGCGCGCCTGCGCTCGGAGCCGCAGGTGGCGTTCGCCGAGCCGGTGGCCGGCGGGGAAAAAAAGGAGAGCCATGGCCGTTGACCGCCCGGCGCTTCCGCACCGGGCTACTGAAACATCGCTCCCGTGGAGCGATCTGGCGACTCCAGGCGAGTCGCTTCGGAGAAGCGACGTCTCGATAGCCCGAGGCGGAAGCCTCAGGCATACGGCGGCGCTGGCAATTGCGCTCATTTTTTTGAGCTCCACGGCGATGGCCGCCCGGCACGCGAAGGACCCCGCCGACCCTGAAGCCCCGCCGCCGGCGGAGCGGCAGGTGATGGTCACCTACCCTCCAGGGCCGCCGCCGTTGTGGGCGCGGACCTCGGCCGAGCTCTCCGAGGTCTACCGCATGCGCATCCTCTACGCGTGGACCATGGCCTCCCTCGGCGAGCAGTGCGTGGTCTTCGAGGTCCCCCCCGGCCGCTCCGCCCGCGACATCATCGGCCGGCTCGCCTCCGACCGCCGCGTCAGCTCCGTCCAGGCGGTCGAGAGCTTCTCGACCCTGGCGGCGCCGCAGCGAGACGATCCCTACACCCATCTGCAGCACGGCTATCAGACGCTGCGCCTCGACCAGGCCCACCGCCTGGCGACGGGAAAGGGCGTGCGCGTCGCGGTGGTGGACACGGGCGTCGATTTCGATCATCCGGACCTGCGCGACCGGGTCACCGTGGCCAACAACTTCGTCGACCGGGGCGAGCGGACGTTCACCATGGACATCCACGGCACGGCCGTCGCCGGGGTCATCGCCGCTTCGGTGAACGACGTCGGCATCGTCGGCGTGGCGCCGGACGCGGAGATCTACGCCCTCAAGGCGTGCTGGCAACAGCCGCCGGCGGCGCGCGAGGCGGTCTGCAACAGCTACACGCTGGCCAAGGCCATGGACTTCGCCATCACCAAGGGGAGCCAGGTGATCAACTTCAGCCTCGGCGGGCCGCCGGACGCGCTGCTCGGGAGACTGATCGGCGTCGCCCTCTCGAAGGGCATCGTCGTGGTGGCCGCGAACGGCGGTCCCTCGCGCGACTTTCCCGCCAGCCTGCAAGGGGTGATCGGCATCGTCGGCAGCGACGACGTGAAGGGAGGCGCCGCGGCGCCCGCCGCCCCGAGCGCCCAGGGTCCGGCCCTGGCGGCGCCGGCGGTGGACGTGCTCACCACGGTTCCCAAGGGCTCCTACGACTTCTTCTCCGGCAGCTCGCTCGCCGCCGCCGAGGTCTCCGGCATCGCCGCGCTGCTGCTGCAGCAGGATCCGAAGCTCACGCCCGCCCGCGTCGCCGAGATCATCCGCAAGACCGCCCGCCCGCTGAATCCCACGCACATCATCCAGGCCGACGCCTGCGCGGCCGTGGCGAGCGTGGCGGGCGGCGGGTGCGAGTAACGACCGCCGCGCCGCAGCCTCCCCTGTTCGCTGCCTTGCGTCTCCGACCCCGGGACATATAATGCGTTCCTGTGAATAATCCAAAGCGACCTTGGCGCCCGCGGGCGAGAGAGAGGAGACGACGATGGGGCTTCTCGATGAAATCCTGGGCGCAGCCTCCGGCGGCACCAGCGACGAGCACGCGGGACTGATCAATCCCCAGACGATCGGCGCCGTGATGGGAACGCTGAAGGGCTCCGGCGGGCTCTCCGGCCTGGCAAAAGTCTTCGAGCAGAAGGGCATGGGCGACCTCATGGCGGGCTGGGTCTCGACCGGACCCAATCCGCCGATGACCGCCCAGCAGGTGCATTCCGTCTTCGGCAGCGACCAGCTCGGGCAGCTCGCCGAGCGGCTCGGCATCCCGCCGGCGGTGGCGAGCACGGTGCTGGCGAAGGTGCTGCCGGTGGTCGTCGACAAGCTCACCCCGCATGGCCAGATCCCGCAACAGGAGCACTCGCTGCTCGACGACGCCCTCGGCGGGCTGCTCAAGCAAGGCGGGCTCGGAGGGCTGTTCTCTTAAACCGAATCGACCTCGAAAAGGAGGATCGCATGGCGAGCAACGAGGAGAAGCCCGACTTTTCCGACGTGGTAGCCGGCGGCTCGTCGACGGCGCCCAGCGCGGAGCCGGTCGAGCAGGCCGAGCAGACGTACACCGTCGTCTCCGGCGACAGCCTGTCGAAGATCGCGAAGAAGCACTACGGCGACGCCAACCAATGGCGGCGGATCTTCGACGCCAACCGCGACATCATCAAGAATCCCGACCTCATCCATCCAGGACAGGTCCTGAAGATTCCCTCCGAGTGAGAGAGAGGAGAGACGATCATGCGCTGGCATCGCATTGCGACGCTTATCCTGATGGCCTCGATCGCCCTGATGTTCGCCTGCAAGAAGAAGGAGCCGGAGCCGGCTCCCGCGCCCGCGGCGGAGACGGCCCCTGCCCCGGCTCCGGAGCCCACGCCCGCCGTCATTCCCTTCAAGGTCACCACGATCAGCCTCGGCAAGGCGATCGGCGCGGACAAGACGATCTCCGAGCCGGCCACGACGTTCGGGCCGAAGGACACGATCTACGCTTCGGTGGCGAGCGAGGGCACGGCGCCGAGCGTGACGGTCAAGGCGCGATGGACCTACGGCGACGCGGGGCAGCTCGTCAGCGAGTCGGAGCAGACCCTCGCGCCGACGGGTCCCGCGGTCACCGAGTTCCATATCTCCAAGGCCAGCGGCTGGCCGGCGGGCAAGTACAAGGTGGAGATCTCGGTCGACGGTGCTCCGGCCGGCTCCCCTCAGGAATTCGAGGTCAAGAAGTAAGGTTGCGGGCCGGCCGGGAGCTCCGCGCGAGCTCCCGCAGCCGGCCCAGCCAGTCCGCCAGCCCCTCGCCGGTCCGCGACGAGGTCTCCAGGACCTCGATTCCCGGGCGCACCTCGTTGAGGTTGTGCAGCGCCTCTGCGCGGTCGAACCCCGTCGCCTCCGCAAGGTCGATCTTGGTGATCAGCGCCAGGTCCGCGCCGTTGAAGATGGTCGGGTACTTGAGCGGCTTGTCCTCCCCCTCCGTCACCGAGAGGAGCACGGCGCGCAGGTCCTCGCCGAGGTCGTAGCTCGCGGGGCAGACCAGGTTGCCGACGTTCTCGACGAAGAGGAAGTCGAGGTCCTCGAGATCCCAGTCCGCTAACGCGGTGTTCAACATCTCGGCGTCGAGGTGGCAGACGGTGCCGGTGGTGATCTGCCGCACGCGGGCGCCCGAGCGGCCGAGGCGCTGCGCGTCGCGGTCCGTCGCCAGGTCGCCGACCAGCGCGGCGACGCGGCGCTCCGGCTGCAGCCCGCGCAGCGTGGCTTCGAGCAGCGCCGTCTTGCCGGCGCCCGGGCTGGAGACCAGGTTGACGACGTAGACGCCCGCGCCGCGGAAGCGCCCGCGCAGCTCCCGGGCGAGCAGGTCATTCTTCTTCAGGACGCCCTGGCGGACCTCAACGATCCGGGGTTCCATTCTCCGTCACCTCCAACGCCGCCAGCTCGAGCTCCCGCCCCTGCACGACGTCCGGGGTGAGCGTATCGCACACCGGGCAGCGGAAGCGCTGGATGCTCGGCAACTGCCGCTCGGCGCCGCAGCCCGGGCAGAAGACCACCACCGGCACGTCCTCGATCTCCAGGCGGGCTCCCTCGATGGCCGTTCCTGCGGTCGCCAGGTCGAAGGAGAAAAGCAACGCGTCGCGCACTACGCCGGAGAGGGGCCCCAGGCGCAGCCGCAACGCCTCCACGCGCACGCCGCCGAGCTCGGCCGCCTTCTCGCACGCGGCTTCCACGAGGCTGAGGGCGACGGAGAGCTCGTGCATGCTCCCAAAGATACATGAGGCTCCAGTCGTTTCTACACGGATCGGGGCGGTCTGCCCCTGCGAAGACCTCACCACCCCGGCCCTCCTCTCCCATAGGGAGAGGAGGGAGAAAGACAGAAAACGGGTTTTCTTTGTTCTTTCTTGTTCCCCCTCTCTCCCTCTGGGAGAGAGGGGCTAGGGGAGTGAGGGCTTCGCAGGGCGGACCGCCGCCGTGACCACGGTACAAAATTTGCACTCCTCGTGCTGCGATACAGGAGAGAGAGGAGGGACACATGGCGCCTTCAGCAGAGTCTTCCGGACAAGCTGAGCCGGTGGTGCACATCCTATGGATCAACGCGGGACTGAGCTGCGACGGCGACTCGGTGGCCCTGACCGCGGCGACCCAGCCGAGCATCGAGGAGATCGCCATGGGCGCCCTGCCCGGGCTGCCGAAGATCGCCGTGCACTGGCCTTTGATCGACTTCGAGTGCGGGCCGGAGGGCGGCGCCGACGATTTCATCTCCTGGTTCCACAAGGCGGACCGCGGCGAGCTCGAGCCGTTCGTGCTGGTGATCGAGGGCTCGATCCCCAACGAGGCGATCAAGAAGGAGGGCTACTGGTGCGGCTTCGGCAACAACCCGGCGACGGGCCAGCCGATGACCACCAGCGAATGGATCGACCGCCTGGCGCCCAAGGCGCTGGTGGTGCTGGCGGTGGGCACCTGCGCCACCTACGGCGGCATCCACGCCATGGCCGGCAACCCGACGGGCGCCATGGGCGTGCCGGACTACCTGGGCTGGAACTGGAAGTCCAAGGCCGGCATCCCCATCGTCTGCGTGCCGGGCTGCCCCATCCAGGGAGACAACCTTTCGGAGACCATCCTCTACCTGCTCTACCAGGCCACCGGCCAGGCGCCGATGATCCCGCTCGACGAGTGTCTGCGCCCGACCTGGCTCTTCGGCCACACGGTGCACGAGGGGTGCGACCGCGCCGGCTACTACGAGCAGGGAGACTTCGCCCACGAGTACGGATCGCCCAAATGCATCGTGAAGCTGGGCTGCTGGGGCCCGGTCGTCAAGTGCAACGTGCCGAAGCGCGGCTGGATCAACGGCGTCGGCGGCTGCCCGAACGTCGGCGGCATCTGCATCGGCTGCACCATGCCGGGCTTCCCCGACAAGTTCATGCCGTTCATGGACGAGCCGCCGGGCGCTACGGTCTCGACGATGGCGAGCGGCCTCTATGGCGGGATGATCCGCGGTCTGCGAGGCATCACCGCGAGGACGGTCGACAAGGAGCCGAAGTGGCGTCACCGCGGCAAGGATCTGACGACCGGCTACGAGAAGGTCTGGTAACAGGAGGGATGGACATGCCACGCGATGCGCACGACAGCGTCACGCGAAAAGAGAAAGGCAATCCGAAGAACGTCGGCAAGAGCGTCAGCGGACGCGGCGAGGACGTGGTGAAGAAGAAGGGCAAGGAGCCGGGCCGCTACGAGGTCGAAGAGAAGGGAGCGAGCCGTCCGGCGGGCAAGTCCACGCTGCGGGACCAGACCGGAGTCGATCCCAAGAAGCTCAAGACCGGTTCACCAAAAGGGGGTGGGCGATGACAGTCGCGACCGAGACCGAGACGTCGGCGGCGCTCGCGGGGGGCAAGACGAACCTCGTCGAGATGCACTGGGATCCGATCACCCGCATCGTCGGCAGCCTGGGGATCTATACCAAGATCGACTTCGGGCAGCGCAAGGTGGCGGAGTGCCACAGCACGTCGTCGATCTTCCGCGGCTACAGCATCTTCATGAAGGGCAAGGACCCGCGCGACGCCCACTTCATCACCAGCCGCATCTGCGGCATCTGCGGCGACAACCACTGCACCTGCTCGGTCTACGCCCAGAACATGGCCTACGGCGTCCAGCCGCCCCACCTCGGCGAGTGGATCGTCAACCTCGGCGAGGCGGCCGAGTACATGTTCGACCACAACATCTTTCAGGACAACCTGGTCGGCGTCGACTTCTGCGAGCAGAT
>DATBGJ010000703.1:0-4785 GCA_036558045.1 Thermoanaerobaculia bacterium | reverse complement strand
CCAACCGCTTGCCGCGCAGGGACATCGTTCGCTGTGGATTATACACAACGGCTCCGATTGAAAAGCTTTTCATTGCTCACGGACAGGCAAAGGTGTGCGAGTCGATGGCCGCGACGGCGGCCTGACCGGCCGGGTTCTCGTACTGTTTCACCTTGCCGGTCGCCGTGTCGGTCACCTTCACCACGTAGTGGACGGTGCTGGCGCCGGCGGTGGAGACCCGGAAGTGCTGGTCGGAGGCGCAGCCATTGGTCACTCTCACCATCACGTCCCAGTTGGCCGGAGCGAAGAACCAGAAGGCCCCGGAATTCGCCGAGGCGCCCGGCACCACCTTGCCGGACCCCGAGGTCCCGTTGGCGTCCCAGGCCACCTCGACGCGGAAGCGGCCGCGATTGAGGCAGAGGTTCGTGGCGGTGGGCGTGCAGACGCTGCTCGCTCCCGGCCGGCTCTCGCCGGCGAGGAAGAGAAAGCCGTTCGTCACCGAGGTCCCAGGCCAGTTGGTGTGGCCGTAGCCCTCTTGCACGTCCTCCTCCCACGGCACGCCGAGCCGGCTCCATTGCGCCTTGAGGTTGGCGTAGGCGCCGCCGGTGTAGTTCGGGTCCTTGGTGCCGTAGTACATGTGGATGGGCGGCGTATAGGCGGGGTCGGCGAGCTTGCTCACCGGGTAATAGGAGGCTGCCATCGTGAACACGGCGCTGTACTGCGAGCCGGCGTAGGCGAGCAGGTAGGCGTAGGCGCCGCCGGCCGAATGTCCAGCCACCGCGATCCGGCGGTCATCCACCGGCAGCTTCTGCCGCACCAGGCTCAGGGTCTCGGCGACCGTCCGCGCGTCGGCTTCGGTTCCCCAGCCGTAATCGGACGACTTCGGCATCGCCACCGCGCAACCGGCCTTGTCGGCGGCGGCGCCGATGACCGCCCGGTACGACGCCGGGTTCCAGCCGGCGCCATGGAAGAAGAGCACCACGGGGGTGGGCTGCGCGAGATCGGCTCCCTGCGGCACGTAGAACAGGAAGTAGGAGCCGGTCGCGGGGACGGCGATCGTCGACCACCCGGGCGACGGCTGGGCGGCGAGGGGCGCGGCGAGGACAGCGGCGAGGAGGACTGCGAGTGCTGCGTGCTTCATCGGGGAAGTATATCAGGCCCCCTCCCGCAGCACCTCCAGGAACGGCCTGCCCCACCCCTCCATCCGCGCTTCCAGCCTGGCGGTGCAGTCGCAGTCGCAGCAGGCCCAGGGCTCTTCGCCGTTGAGGTCGCGGCAGCGCTCGCGGCTGTGGGCGTCCTGGACGCGGACGAGGTCGAAGTACTCTTCCCAGTAGGGCCGCTCCTCGGCGAGCGGCTCCCAGCAGAAGCAGACTTCGACCCAGCGGATGGCGCCGTCGTCGAGGACGCGGGCCTGGGCCATGTCGCTCAGGTACTCGTCGCCGGCGACGGAGCCGAGGCCCAGGGTGCCGCCCTCGATGGCCCGTAGCAGATCGGCCTCGCGCCCGGGCCGCACGCGCGCCGTCACCAGATACCGCACGCCGCCATCCTACCAGCCGGGCGCGATGAGGAAGCCGGTGACCCAGCTCTCGTGCGGCCGCTGGAACGGCTTCGCGTAGTAGAACTCCAGCACCGCGAAGCCGCCCAGCAGGATGCGCGCCGAGACGCCGGCGCTCACCACCGGCACGCGCTCGGTGGTGTTCGTCTCGAAGCGCAGCTTCGGCGTCTGGCCCTTCGACCACGCCGTCCCCGCGTCGACGAAGAAGTTCAGGTCCGTGGGCAGGAAGGGCGCGCGGATCAATCCATAACCCTCGACCCCCAGCAGCGGCACCCGCACCTCGAGGTTCGCCACCGCGATCCTGCTGCCCACCAGGCGGTCGAACTCGGGGCAGGCCTGCGTGTTGCCCGGCACGGCGGTGCACTCCGAGAGCCCGATGTCGCCCAACTCGTAGCCGCGCACCAGCGTCGGATAGCCGACGTAGAGGGTGGTCAGGCGATCGCTCTCGGCGTCGCGGCCGTAACGGCCGAAGTGGAGGCCGCGCATGGCGAGGGTCACCGGCCGGAAGAAGAAGTAGCGCCGGTAGTCCGCGGTCAGCGATTGGAACTCCAGGTCGCCGAACGTCGGCTCCACTCCCAGGCGGTAGCGGCGGCCGCGCACCGGCGCCGTGAAGCCGAAGTAGCTGCTGTCGCCGACGAAGGCGAGATTGCCCTGGAAGAGCTGGAGGTCCTCGGGAGCGGGCAGGTGCTGGGTGAAGCGGTCCACCACGGCGTTGCCGACCACCGCGACCTGCTCCAGCTCGTTCTTGAAGCCGATGCGGGTGATGCCCGCCGAGGCTTCAATCCGCTGCGTGGTGGAGAACGGATATTGCGTGATGAAGTCCGCGCGGTCCTCGGTGATGGTCTGGCGGAGCTGCTGCACGATGGTCGCCGGCACCTGTTCGCCGTCGATGTCCACGGTACCGTTGCTGACCGAGGTGAACGCCGAGATGTAGGGCAGGTGGCTCGCGGCGCCGCCCCATTGCAGGCGGCGGGCGAGGTCGAGGTAGTAGCCCTGGAAGCCGAACTCGTTCAAGGCCCCCGTCTCGCCTTGCACGGCGAAGCCGATCTCCCGCTGGCCGAGCTCGTCGCTGAAGATCGCCGCCACGTCGCCGCCGACGCCGGTGCCGTAGGTGCTGCTGTAGCCGACGCCGATGCTGGGGCCGATCCAGTCGAGCTTGAAGCCGGGATGGTACGGCCGCACCGCCTCCGGCTGGCCCGCCGGCAGGGAGCGGTCGCGCAGGTATTCCGCCACCAGGCTGCGCGCCGCCGGCTGCTGCGGCGGCAGCATGGCGGCCCGCGCTTCGGCCGCCTCGTCGCGCGCCGCCACCACGGCCTCGCCGCGCGCCGCCTCGCGGCTCAGCGAGTGCACCTCGTAACGGTCGCCGTTGAAGACCGAGACCAGCACGTCGCCGGTGCGCGGCGAGACCGAGAGCGCCGGCGAGAGCCGCGTGATGCCGGCGACGCCGGTGGCCGCGCGGGTGACGCGGAACAGCTCGCCGCTGCCGAGCGACAAGCGGTAGAGATCGCTGACGCCGGCGCGGTCGGAGAGGAAGTAGAGGTCCTCGCCGCCCGGGCCGAAGCGCGGATTGATCTGGGTCGAGCCCGCCATCGGCGCGACCACCTGCCGCGACTGGCCGCTCGCCACGTCCATCAGCCAGATGCCGACGTCGCTGTATTGCCGGTTGGCCGGATCGCCGCCGGTGCCGCGGTCGGTGACGTAGGCCAGGCTGCGGCCGTCCGGCGACCATTCGGGCTGCAGCTCGGCGAAGGCGTCGTTGGTCAAGCGCCGCGAGCGGCCGCTCTCGACGTCGACCAGGAAGAGGTCCGTCCATCCACCCACGGAGCCGGAGAGCGCGATGGAGCGGCCGTCCGGCGACCAGGCGGGGTTCCAGAGCTGCCCCGCCTCGGGGATGCCGATCTGCCGCTCGATGCGGCGGGACTGCACGTTGAGGATGGCCAGCTCGTTGTCCCCCTTCGTCTGCACCACCAGGGCGAACTTCGCGCCGTCGGGCGACCAGGTGCCGGCCGAGTCGAGGAAGCGCAGCGAATCGAGGTGCGGGTCGGCGTCGGCGGAGAACAGCCGGCCCTTGATCTCGCCGGTCCTGGCGTCCGCGAGATAGAGGTCGAAGGTAAACAGGCTGCGCGTCGAGAAGACGGCGAACTGGGTGCCGTCCGGGCTGAGCACCGGCGAGACGTAGGTATCGATCGTCTTCTTCTCTTTCGGCACCAGGAGCTGGCCGAGAGCGGCGGGCGTCTGCCGGCTCTCGATCACCGGCCCATAGGCGTCGCGGATGGCCGCCTTCCAATCCTCCGAGAACTGCTTGAGGTCGGAGGCCAGCACCTCCTGCAGCGCGCCCTCGACGCCCACCCGCGCGCCGCGGGCGAACAGCCGGCCGACGACCATGTCGCCCCACCGGCCGCCGACGTAGGCCCAGAAGGCGTGGCCCCAGCGGTAGGGGAAGTAGCGCGGATCCCGCGACAGCTTCTCCAGGTCGGGCAGCGCGTCGCGCGCCAGGGCGTCGCGCAGGTACATGGCGGTCTGCGGCGCGAAGCGGCCCAGGGAGAGGTACTCGGCCATGCCCTCGACGAACCACAGGGGCAGGTCGACGGGCGCGGAGCGGGCGGCCTGCTCCGGCTGGGCGCCGCGCCGGTCTTGCAGGATGTCGTACTGGAAGACGTGCACCAGCTCGTGGCCGAGCACGTGGTCGGTGTCCTCGAAGTTGCCGGTGAAAGGCAGCACGACGCGCGTGCGGAGCCCCTCGGTGAAGCCGCCCGTGCCTTCGCCGATGAGGCCGCGGGTCACCGTCGTCTGCTGGAAATCCGCCTGATCGGCATAGAGGATGATGGTCTTCCGCTCGGCGAACTCGCGGCCGAAGATCTGCGACAGGCGCCCGTACCAGCGCTCCGCCATGCGGGCGGCCTCGCGCACGGCGGCCTCCTCCTCCGGGTAGAAATGGATGTCGAAATGCTCCGTCTTGAGCACCTGCCAATGGAAGTTCTCGTATTGGACCTTGTTGCGGCCGAAATACTGGGCGGCGGCGTCACCCGGGAGGAACGCCAGCGCGGCGAGCGCCACGCCGAGCCGAAGAGCCGTCCGGGAAAGGGGGAGGGGGCGGGCCATGGGACCTCCTTTGCCAGATCGGGGAGGCCGGCCTGCTGCGACAGCGGGACCATCAAGGCACCGGAGACCTCCCCGACCGTCCGGCATTCAAAACCGGTGCCTTGGACCTCGCTATACTAGCCTCAACTGGGCTGGCTCGGCGCCGAGCC
>DATBGJ010000702.1:0-15761 GCA_036558045.1 Thermoanaerobaculia bacterium | reverse complement strand
TGGCCTTCCGCCGAATGGGCCTCCAGGGCCTCGATCAACACCCACTGATGGGGGTAGTGCTCGCGAATCTCACGCCATTGCATTTTGGGGGGCTCTCCGTTCAGCACCAAGTATGTCATAGGAAGGGGTTCCTTGGACCTTTGCTGCACCACGGCCTCTGCAGAGCCCTCCCAACGGAGCCGAAGCAACTCCAGCCGGCGCAAGAGGCCGGTACCTGCGCTATCATCCGTCCGTCCAAGACAGCATCTTCGAGGGAGCCGCACCATGAGCGAGCCGACCTTTCGTTCCGTCGTCGAGATGTTCCAGCACCGCGTGCGGTCCACCCCGGACGCCGAGGCCATGTCCGGCCGCCGCGACGGCAAGTGGTACTCCCTGACCTGGGCGGAAACCGCGAAGCGGGTGCGGGCCGTGGCCTGCGGTCTGCTCAGCCTGGGGTTCAAGAAGGGAGAGCGCGCCGCCATCCTCGCCACCAGCAGCCCCGACTGGGTGATCGCCGACCTCGGCATCCTCGCGGCCGGCGGCGCGACTTCGACGATCTACACCTCGAACACCGCCGAGGAGAGCGCCTACATCCTGACCGACTCCGGAGCCCGTTTCTGCTTCGTGGAAAATCCCGATCAGGAAGCCAAGATCCGCGAGGTGCGCGGGCAGCTCGGCGGCGTGGCCAAGCTGATCCTGATGAACGGCGCGCCGGTGGCCGACGACGGCTGGACGATCCCGCTCGCCGAGCTCGAACGCCTCGGCGCCTTCTGGGACGCGGAAAATCCGGGAGGCTTCGACGCCGCGGCGCACTCTACAGGCCCCGAGGACCTCGCGACTCTCATCTACACCTCCGGCACCACGGGCAAGCCCAAGGGCGTCATGCTCACGCACGACAATTGGCTCTTCGAGGCGGACGCGATCTACGACCTCGGCGTCCTCCGGTCCGACGACAAGCAATTCGTCTTCCTGCCGCTGGCCCACTCCTTCGCCAAGGTCCTGGAAGTGGCTTTCATCCGCGCCGGCGTCGCCACCGCGATCGACGGTGTCGTCGACGACGTGGCGGTCAATCTCGCCGCCGTCCGTCCGACGCTCATGGCGGGTGTGCCGCGCGTCTACGAGAAGCTCTACAACCGCGTGGTCACCGGCGCCAAGGAGGGCAGCCCGCTCAAATACAAGATCTTCCAATGGGCCCTTGACGTGGGCGGCCAGGTCTCGAGGCTGCGCCAGCAGGGACGCCAGCCGGGCGGTCTCCTGGCGCTCAAGCACCGGCTGGCGGACAAGCTCGTCTACTCCAAGCTCAAGGCCCGCCTGGGTGGCCGGCTGCGCTACCTGATCTCGGGCGGTGCGCCGCTCTCGCGCTCCATCGCCGAGTTCTTCCACGCCTGCGACATCCTGATCCTCGAAGCCTACGGTCTTACCGAAACCTCGGCGGGCAGCACCTCCAACCGCCCCGAGCACTACAAGTTCGGCACCGTGGGTCAAGCCGTCAGGGGGGTGGAGATCAAGACCGCCGAGGACGGCGAGATCCTCCTGCGCGGGCGCAACATCATGCGCGGCTACTACAACCAGCCCGAGGCCACGGCCGAAGCCCTCGACGAAGACGGCTGGCTGCACACCGGCGACGTCGGCCAGGTCGACGCCGACGGATTCCTCACCATCACCGACCGCAAGAAGGACATCCTGGTGACCGCCGGCGGCAAGAACATCGCGCCGCAGAACATCGAGAACATGCTCAAGGCGAGCTGCCCCTACGTTTCCCAGGTCGTCATGCTCGGGGACCGGCGGCCGTTCTGCGTCGCGCTCATCACGGTCAACGAAGACACGGCCGGCAAGTGGGCGCGCGAGCAGGGCATCGACTACAAGGATTACGCCGATCTCGCCTCGCGGCCCGAGATCAAGCAGCTCATCCGTGAAGGCGTCGACGCGGTCAATGCCCAGCTCGCCTCCTACGAGAGCATCAAGGACTTCCACCTGCTGGATCACGACCTCTCGCAGGCGACCGGCGAGCTGACGCCCAAGATGAGCATCAAGCGCAAGGTCGTCGAGGCCCGGCACCGCGACGTGCTGGAGGGGTTCTACAAGGAGACGGTGGCGCGGTTGTGACGGGGCTCTTCTTCGAAGACTTCAAGATCGGCGCGACACGAGAAGCCGGCAGCCGCACCGTCACCCGCGAGGAGATCCTCGAGTTCGCGCGGAAGTTCGATCCGCAGCCGTTCCACGTCGACGAGGAGGCGGCGAAGCGGTCGCAATTCAGCGGTCTCATCGCCAGCGGTTGGCATACCGCCGCCCTCTGCCACGGCATCTTGGTCGAAGCGTTCCTAGGCGAGGATTCGGGGAGCATGGGATCGCCCGGGGTGGACGAGCTGCGCTGGCTCAAGCCCGTTCGGCCCGGAGATACCTTGACGGTACGGATTGAGGTCCTCGAAGTCAGATCCTCCCGAAGCAAGCCGGGCGGCCTGGTGAAGCTCCGCTACGGGATGCGAAATCAGAACGGCGAGGAGGTCATGACGATGATCGCCAATGGCTTCTTCCGCCGCCGCGGGCTGGCGTAGGATTCGCGGATGCCGCGCCGGCTGCTGCTCATCAGCAACTCGACCAATCACGGCCAGGGTTACCTCGACCACGTAATCTCCGAGATCGACGATTTTCTCGGGTCGGTCCGGCGCCTGGTCTTCGTCCCCTTCGCTCTCAAGGATCGCGAGGCGTATGGCGCCAAGATCGGAGACCGGCTGAAGGCGATCGGCGTCGAGGTCCGGACCCTGACGGCCGATGAAGTGGGACGACGGTTGGCGCAGGACGCGGAGGCGGTTTTCACCGGCGGCGGCAATACCTTCCGACTGCTGAAGACACTCCAGGAGTCCGGCCTCCTCTCCGTCCTCCGCGAGCGCGCCCTCGCCGGCATGCCCTACCTCGGCAGCAGCGCCGGCACCAATATCGCGGCGCCGACGATCCGCACGACGAACGACATGCCGATTGTGGAGCCCGCCTCCTTCGAAGCCCTCGCGCTCATCCCGTTCCAGATCAATCCCCATTACCTGGACGCGGATCCCGGCTCGACCCACATGGGCGAGACGCGGGAGCAGCGCCTCAAGGAGTTCCACGAGGAGAACGAGACGCCGGTGGTGGGGATTCGCGAGGGCGCCTGGATCCGGGTCGAGGGTGACCGCGCGACCCTGGGCGGTTCCCGTGGGGCGCGGATTTTCCGCCGAGATCAAGAGCCGGAGGAGCGGGGGACGGGGGAGCCGCTGGACGACCTGCTGGCACCCTAAGGACTGGAGCCTTTCAACAGATGCACCGCGGGTCCACCCTCCAGGTCCCGCGTACGGTTCCACAGAGGGCGATCGAACGTCACGAAGCGATCCGCCTCCCCGCTGGATACGAGGTGCAGGGCGTCCGCGAAGTCTAGACCTTGGTCGTACAACCGCAACGCTTCTAGCACCGCGCCGCGATCTTCTACCTGAAGCTGGCGATTACCGAGAAGGCCACGTAGCGCCTTACCGACAGAGTCCCGGCTCAGCTTGTAGCTGTACCGGAGAACCCACTCGGTCTCGAGCAGGACGGTCTTACAGATCCAGAGGTCACCTGCATTGAAGACCTCGCGGGCTGTTACGGTTTGAGCTGGATCGTCAGCGGTTACGAGCCGGACGATCACGTTCGTATCGACCGCGATCACCGGCGTTCCCGCGCGCCCCGCGCGATTCCAGCTTCCATCTCCTCCAAACTAAGGGTCGGGCCCTTGTAGCCGGTACAACCGACGAGATCGTCTACCGTCGTCTCCGGCAGATCAACGGCGCGGCGCAGGACGACTGAATCTCCCCGGTCCTCGACAAGCAACTCGACTCCCGCGGTCCAGCCGTGACGCTCTCGCACGTCCTTTGGAATGATGAGTTGCCCCTTGGTCGAGAGGCGAGTGGCTTGCGATCGAGCTGCTGTCTTGGCCATGGCTGGGTCTCCTCCGCCCCTCAAGGTAAGACGACGGTAAGATCGAGTCTACGCTCGAAGGGATTTGAGGTCAACCAACCAAGCGCCCAGGTATAGAATCCCTGCCTGCCAGCGCCGTCGCGCCTAACGATCTGGAGGAAGCCGCCGCATGATTCCCGTCAAGCCCCACATCGCCGAGAACGCCCACATCAAGAGCCTCGCGGAGTACAAGGAGATGTACCGCCGCTCGGTCGAGGAGCCGGCGGACTTCTGGCGCGAGATGGCGGGCACCCTCGACTGGTTCGCGCCGCCGCGCAACGTCATGGACGTGGACATGGAGGAGGTGGACTTCTCCTGGTTCGGCGGCGGCCGCCTGAACGCCTGCTTCAACTGCGTGGACCGCCACCTGCCGTACCGCGGCGAGCAGACGGCCATCATCTGGGCCGCCGACGAGCCGGGCGAGTACCGCCGCATCTCCTACCGCGAGCTCAAGCACAACGTGGCGCGCGTCGCCAACGTCCTGCTCCATCACGGCGTGCGGAAGGGCGACCGGGTCTGCATCTACCTGCCGATGATCCCGGAGCTCGCCTACAGCATGCTCGCCTGCGCCCGCATCGGCGCCGTGCACTCGGTGGTCTTCGCCGGCTTCTCCGCCGAGTCGCTGCGCGGCCGCATCCTCGACGCCGGCTGCAAGGTGGTGCTCACCGCCAACGAGGGCCTGCGCGGCGGCAAGCGCATCCCGCTGAAAGCGACGGTCGATCAGGCGATCGAGGGCCTGTCGATGGTCGAGCGGGTCTTCGTGGTGCGCCGCACCGAGAAGGAGGTCCCGATGCAGGAAGGCCGGGATCTGTGGCTGGAGGAGGAGACGGCGAAGCAGCGCTCCACTTGCCCGGTGGAGTGGATGGCCGCCGAGGACCCGCTGTTCATCCTCTACACCTCCGGCTCGACGGGCAAGCCCAAGGGCGTGCTCCACACCACCGGCGGCTACCTCCTCTACGCCTCGCTCACCCACCGGCTGGTCTTCGACTATCACCCGGGCGATATCTACTGCTGCGCCGCCGACGTCGGCTGGATTACCGGCCACAGCTACATCATCTACGGGCCGCTCGCCAACGCCGCGACGACGGTGATGTTCGAGTCGGTCCCCACCTATCCGGACGCCGGGCGCTACTGGCGGATGGTGGATGACCTCGGGATCAACATCTTCTACACGGCTCCGACGGCGATCCGCGCCATCGCCCGCAACGGCGACGAGTGGGTCAAGAAGTACAAGCGCGATTCGCTGCGCATCCTGGGCACGGTCGGCGAGCCGATCAATCCCGAGGTGTGGCTCTGGTATCACGACGTGGTCGGCGACAAGCGCTGCGCCGTGGTGGACACCTGGTGGCAGACGGAGACCGGCGGCATCCTGATCACGCCGCTGCCGGGTGCCACGCCCTGCAAGCCGGGCTCGGCGACGCTGCCTTTCTTCGGCATCCAGCCGGTGATCGTCGACGACCAGGGAAAGGAGCTCGCGGGCAACGACGTCTCCGGCAACCTCTGCCTGCGCGGCACCTGGCCGGGGCAGGCGCGCACGATCTACGGCGACCACCGGCGGTTCCGCCAGACCTACTTCTCGCAGTACCCCGGCCTCTACTTCACCGGCGACGGCTGCCGGCGCGACGCCGACGGCTACTACTGGATCACCGGCCGGGTGGACGACGTGCTCAACGTCTCCGGCCACCGCCTGGGTACCGCGGAGGTCGAGAGCGCCCTGGTGGCGCACGACGCGGTGGCGGAGGCCGCGGTGGTGGGCTTTCCCCACGAGATCAAGGGGACCGGGATCTTCGCCTACGTCCATCCGACGCCGGAGTACGAGAGCCAGGACCGCGAGGAGCTGATCGGCGCGCTCAAGGAGCAGGTGCGGCACGCCATCGGCCCCTTCGCCACGCCGGACCGCATCCAGGTTGTCTCCGGCCTGCCGAAGACGCGCTCGGGCAAGATCATGCGCCGCATCCTGCGCAAGATCGCGGCCGGCGAATACGAGGAGCTGGGCGACATCACCACCCTGGCGGACCCCTCGGTGGTGGAGAAGCTGGTGGACGACCACCGCTCCCTCTCCGTATAAAAAAAGGGTATGTACGTCGGCCACCTGGCCGTGCTAGACTTCCTTCAGCTTCTCGTTGGAGGCCCCTTCTCTCCGGTCTGGCACGTCCCCGGCGGGGACTTCGTCTCGATCTTCCGGATTCCTCGAAAGCAAATGCGATGCCGACGGGCGCTCCTGCTGGCCGTCGCCGGCGGGCTCGCCGCGGCCGCCGCCTCGGGCCAGGTGGAGGGCTTCCACTTCACCCGCGAGGTCACGGTGCCGGCTCCCGGCTGGGTCCAGGTGCCGCTCGACCTCGCCGCCGTCCAGCACCTGGCGCCCGGCGCGGCGGATCTGCACGTCTTCTCGCCGGCGGGAGAGGAGCTGCCCCTGTGGGTCGAGCCGGCGGCGACGCGCAGCGAGCGCCGGCCGGTCGCGGCGCCAAAGCCCGCGCGGGCGGACGACGGCTGGGAGCTGGTGCTCGACCTGGGAGCCGATCCGGTGCCGCACGAGCGCCTCTTCCTCGCCGCCGTCCACCCCCCGCTCTCCTCCCCGGACAACATCGAGA
Source organism: Thermoanaerobaculia bacterium (assembly GCA_036558045.1). GTDB lineage: Bacteria > Acidobacteriota > Thermoanaerobaculia > Multivoradales > UBA5704 > DATARR01. The sequence continues at coordinate 9,228 of DATBGJ010000702.1, read as the reverse complement.
GCAGCCCGGACGGAGCGACCTGGCGGCCGCTCGTCGCGGGCGAGCCGGCGCGGCCCGGCGCCGGTGAGGATTCTGGCTGGCTGGGTATCTCCTATCCGATGACGGAGGACCGTTATCTCCGTCTCCACTGGCCGCGGGGAAAGGCGCCGGACGTGGCCGCGGCCGAGGTGGAGGCCGTCACCGGTCCCAGCCAGTCGATCGTCTCCCGCGACGCCGAATGCAACACGGAGCGGCCGGGCGCCGCGTTCTGCACCCTCACCCTGCCGGCCGCCGGCCAGGTGGTGAGGCGGCTTACGCTGGAGGTGACGGGAAAGGGGAGGATCGGCTACCGCCTCGACGCGCCCCGGGAGGGAGAGTGGGTCCTCCGCGCGGAGGGGGTCTGGCAGCGGCCCGCCGCGCGGACGCGGCATCTGCTCGCCGGCGGTCCGGAGCCGCTGGCGGATTCCCTCCTCCGCCTCGAGCTCTACGGCTCGCCCCAGGAGCCGCCGCGCCTCGCGAGCTGGGGCGTCGAGCTGGCGGTGCAGACGGTGCTCTTCCGCGCCGAAGAGGCCGGCCGTTACACCCTGGCCTACGGCGGCGCGGCGCGCGCGGAGGCTTCGCGGGCCAGGCCGCCGGCCAGCGCGGAGGAAGCCTGGCTGGAGCCCGGCCCGGAGGTCGAGCACGCTCCGCCCGCCCTGCCGGCCGCCGCCACGGCGCCGGGCGTCCGCCTGGGCAACCGCCGTCTCGCCGCCGCCTGGCGGGTGGCCGCACCCGCCGCACGGCCGGGATGGCTGGTGCGCCTGGAGCTGCCGGACGTCGTCTACGGCGCCGCCCGCGCCGATCTCGGCAACCTGCGCCTGGCGGCGGGAGACCGCCAGATCCCCTTCTATCTCTGGTCCCCTGCGACTCCCGTGCTGGTGCTGCGGGAGGCGGATCTGCGGCCGGACGCGGGCGACCGGCGGTCGCACGAGAGCGAGCTGGAGGTCCACCTGCCGGAGCCCGGGCTGCCGCTGACGGAGATCGATCTCGCCGCGCCCGCCGCCCTGCTGCGGCGCGCCATCGGGGTGCGCTATCAGGAGCCCGCCCTGCAGCAGGAGACCGGACGGCGGAAGAACCGCGCCGCCGCCCTGCGCGAGACCTGGGAATGTCGGCCCCAGCCGCCCCTGCCCTGCCGCGAGCAACTGCCGCTTCCCGGGCGCGCGCCGCAGGTGCTCTCGGTAAGTTTCCGCGACGGCGACAACCCGCCCCTCGCCAACCTCGAAGCGGCGATCTGGCGCCGCCGCGACGTGCTCCTCTTCGTCTGGCCCGAGGGCGAGCAGCCGGTGCGCCTCCTCGCAGGACCCAAGACCTTGCAGCGCCCCTCCTATGACCTCGCGGCCCTGGGCGAGACCCTGCTGAGCCATCCCTGGCAGCCCGCCGAGCTCGACCTGCAAGGCGAAGCCGCGGTGACGGAGCCCCGGTGGACCCGCTGGGTGATGCCGCTGACTCTAGGGATCGCCGGCGTCTGCCTGGTCCTCCTGCTGCGGCGGATCCTGGCGGAGGCGTGAGACGGCGGTCGCCATCCGCCGCACGGCCTCCGTCACCAGCGCGCGGGAGGTGCCGATGTTGAGACGCGCGAAGCCGGCGCCCTGCCGGCCGAAGGCGTGCCCCGGCACCAGGGCGACCCGGCCGCGTTCCAGGAACACCTTCGCCGGATCGTCGCCGAGCCCGAGGGCGGTACAGTCGAGCCAGGCCAGGTAGCTCGCCTCGGGCGGTTCATACCGGACCTCCGGCAGCCGCTCGGCGAGGAGATCGGCGAGAAGCCGGCGCGTCCGGTCGAGGTGAAGCCTCAACGCGTCGAGCCACGGGGCGCCCTCCCGGAAGGCCGCCAATGCCGCGAGCACGCCGAGGTTGCCGGCGCGATAGCGGACCTCGGCGGGTATCCGGGCCAGCAAGGCCTGCGTCCGCGGCGAGCCGGCGACCGCCAGGGCGCACTTCAGGCCGGCGAGGTTCCAGGCCTTGGACGCGGAGGTGAGAACGATGCCGTCCGCTCCATCCAGCGCCAGGAACGGCGTGTGCTCCGCTCCGGCCAGGGCGAGCGGCGCGTGGATCTCGTCGGCGAGCACCAACACGCCGTAGCGCGCGGCCAGCTCGGCGACGCGAGCGAGATCCGCCTTGGACCAGACCCGGCCGGTCGGATTGTGCGGGCTGCACAGCAGGTAGACGCGGGCGCCGGCCCGGAACGCCGCCTCCAGACCGTCGAGGTCGAGAGCCCAACCGTCCGCGGTGCGCGCCAGCGGCGCCTCGACCACGCGCCGGCCCACCTCCTCGAGGATGTCGAAAAACGGCGGATAGACCGGCGGATTGATCACGACGCCCGCTTCCGGCGGGGTGGCGACGCGGAGGATCTCCGCCACGCCGACCATGACGTCCGGCACCACTTGGACCTGCGCCGGATCGACCGTCCAGCCCAGCCGCGCCCGCGCAAATTCGGCGAACGCCTCCGGCAGCGCACCGGCCTCGGCGTACCCGGTGTCGCCCAGCTCGATCGCCTCGTGGAGCGCGCGACGGATCGGCTCGGCCAGGGGCACGTCGAGCTCGGCGATCCAGGCGGGCAGCACGTCCGGCGGGTACTTGACCCACTTCGAGCTGCGCCGGCGGCGGAGCGTTTCCAGGGAGACGCCGTCGAACGAATCGATCAGCTCGGCAGGATCAGCGACGGCAGGCGAGGGGCAATTCATCTCTCAATGCTAGCAGTCCACCGAGAAACTCCACCGCCCCTCGAATCACCTCCGGATCATGCAGGATCCGGTAATGCCCCAGCCCACGGGTGGTGACGAGCTCGGCCGCGGGCCACGCCGCGGCGATGGCGGAGCCCTCCTCCCATGGGATCTCCCGATCCTCGCGGTCGTGCACCACTCGCAAGGGCACGTCGAAGTCGGCCACGAGGCGAGGAATACGCAGCTCCTCGAAGCGCACCCCGATCCGCCGCTCGAGCCGCGACCTCATGGCGCGCAGGGCGGAATCCGGGAGAGCCAGTGCCGCGGCGAAGCGTTGCGTCGCCACCACCGGATCCGAAGCTGGAGCGATGAAGACCACCCGGCGTCCGGGAGCGAGCCCGCGCGACATCGCGAGGGCGGTGGAGGCGCCGCCGAACGAATGGGCCACGACGCCGGCGAGCGGACCGATCTCCGCCGCCACGCACTGGATCGCCTCTGCGAACTCCAGCAGGTTCGTGCGCCGGCCGTCCGAGGCGCCGTGGGCAGGTCCGTCAATGGCGACCGCGTGATAGCCCGCCGCTTCCAGCGCGGGAATGAACGACGCGAACTGCGCGCCATAGCCGCCCCAGCCATGGATGAGGAGCACCGTGGGCCCGTCTCCCCAGCTCCAGGCGCGCAGGGAGCCTCTCCGCCAGCGCACGGTGAAGCGTTCGCCGCGCGTGAGGATCCCTGCCACCCGCGGTGAGACCTTCGGCCGCGGCGGCGTGACGAACAGGCGGCTGGCCACGGCGCCTGCCAGCTTGGGGAATCCTGGACCGGCGGTGCGGAAAAAGGCGCGCAGCGGCCCTGGCGCGGCGCGGTCTGCCCAGGATCGAACGTTCGTGCTATTTATAGGATGAGCGGCGATGGCTGCGGTCGGATTCATGGCGGTCACTTTCTCCGGGAACGGTCCAGCAGGGATTCGAAGGCGGTGCGGGTGCGCTCGTCGACCTTGGGGTCGCGCAGCAGGCGCGCGGCATGGTTCCAGCCGAGCATGATCCCATAGAGCTCGTAGGCGAGTTGCTCGGGGTCGAGAGCAGGATCGAAGTGACCTTCCTGCACGCCGGAGCGCGCGGTGTTGGCGAGCAGATCGAGCCAGTCCCGCTGGTTCTGCACCATGTAGTCGCGCACCGGGCCGGGACGGTCGTCGAACTCGACGGACGCGTTCACGAAAATGCATCCACCCGAGTTCCCGCGCCCCCAGGCGAGCCAGCGCTCACAGAGGGCGCGCAGGCGGGGCTCGCCGCGCGGCGCCGTCAGGCCGGGCTTGACCACGCGGTCCACGAATTGCTGCTTCGCCGCCTCCAGCACCTGGATCTGCAGCGTTTCTTTCGACTTGAAGTGGGCGAACAGTCCGCTCTTGGAGAGCTCGAGGTCTTCGGCGAGGCGGCCGATGGAGATCCCCTCGAGGCCGATCTGCGCCGCGAGGCCGACGGCGTGCTCGAGGATCGCCTGCCGCGTCAGCTCTCCCTTCGTCGTCACCATCACGGCGACAGAATAGAACGATCGTTCGTTTCTGTCAAGCCGATGCCACGATCCCCAGGATCTCCCGCCCGTACGTCTTCACGGTCGTCGGTCCGATGCCGGGGACGTTCAGGAGATCGGCCTCGCTGCGCGGGCGGGCGGCGGCGAGGGCGTGCACGGCGCGGTCGGTGAGGATGCGGAAGGCCGGCACGCGGCGGCGCTGCGCCTCGGCGCGGCGCCAGGACTTGAGGGCCTCGACGACCTCGCGCGAGGCCAGCTCCGGCGCCGCCTCCGGCATGAAGGTCTCCTGCACGGGCCGGTCGGCGCGGCGCTCGCGCACGGCCCGCGGCTCCCCCAACTCCTTCCGCTCCCGCCGCTGCCGTTTCTTCCGCGTGCGGGGCATCTCCTCCGTTATCTCGACGCGGGCGAGGGCCGCGGGCTCGCCGCGGTAGCCTTCCGGCGTCAGGGTCGCCCGCTGGAAGTGGATCGTGCGGCCGTCCTTCTCGAAGTCGTCCTGGACGATCTTCAGCAGGCCGGCGCGGCTCATGCCGCCGAGCAGGCGCTCGAAGGATCGGCGGTCGGAGAGCTCCTCGGGACAGGCGGCGCGGTAGAGCTGGCCGGTGGATTGGCCGTCACGGTCCCGCAGGGAGAGGAGCACCCGCGCGACGAGATCCCCCTCCAGAGCGTTGAGCGGCCGGAATTTGCGGACCCCGCTCGCCGCCGGCACGCAGACGTCGCAGATGCCGCACGGCTCGCCCGAGTCCTCCTGATCGCCGAAGTGCCGCACCAGATGGAGCATGCGGCAGCCGTGGGACTCGGCGTAGCGCACCATCTGGTCGAGCTGCTCCAGCTTGTGCTCCCGCTGGGCGAGATAGGGGTGCTGCCAGCCGGCGGTGCCCAGAGCGACGTTGCCATCCGCGTCCACCTGCGCGCCGCCGTGGATCCACAGTTTCTCGAGAGCCTTTTCGAAGGTCTCCTCGTCCATGCCGAGCCGCCGGCGGATCTGGCCGTCCACCTGGGGGGTCGGGCTGAGGGCGCCGAAGATGCGCTCCAGCTCCCCCACCTCCGGATAGTCGCGGGAATGGAACCACTCGTGGTTCTTCCGGTCCGCGAAGGAGTAGAGGAGGATGGCGCGCGAAGGCTCGCCGTCGCGGCCGGCCCGGCCGATCTCCTGGTAGTAGCCCTCGACGCTGCCGGGCAGGCCGGTGTGGACGATCGTGCGCACGTTCGGCTTGTCGACGCCCATGCCGAAGGCGATGGTGGCGACGATCACCTCCAGCCTGCCGGAGAGGAACGCCGTCTGCACGCGGTCGCGGGAGGGCGCGGTCATTCCAGCATGATAGGAGGCGGCCGGGAAATCCTCGTGCAGGAGTTGGCCGAGAAGGTCCGCCTCCTTGCGGGTGGGGGCGTAGACGATGGCCGGGCGGCGCGCCGGTTCCGCCAGGATCCGGCGCACGGCGGCGGCGCGCTCGGAGGGGCGCATCTCGACGATCTCGACGGCGATGTTGGTGCGGCGGAAGCCGTGGATGAACCGCTCCTCGGCGGCGAGACCGAGCTGCTGCGCGATGTCGTCCTGCACGCGCGGCGTGGCGGTGGCGGTGAGGCCGATGACCGGCGCCGGCCGCAGCAGGGGGATGCGCTGGCCGAGCAGCCGGTAATCGGGCCGGAAGTCGTGCCCCCATTGCGAGATGCAATGCGCCTCGTCGATGGCGATCAGCGCCGGCTTGCGCTTGGCGAGCATCTCGGGGAAGCCGGGCACGGAGAGCCGCTCGGGCGCGATGAAGAGAAAGTCGAGCCGCCCCGCCAGGTAGTCGATGCAGACCTGCCGCGACGCTCCCCGGTCGCGCCCCGAGTGGATGCGCTCCGCCCGCAGGCCGAGCTCGCGGAGCTTTCCGACCTGATCCTCCATGAGCGCGATGAGCGGCGAGACCACCAGCGTGGTGCCGCCTCGGGCCAAGCCCGGGAGCTGGTAGCAGAGCGACTTGCCGGCGCCCGTGGGCATGACGAGGAGCACGTCCTTGCCCGCCAGCACCGCCTGGCAGACCGCTTCCTGATAGGGACGGAAGGAGGGAAGGCGGAAGGCGGTGTGGAGGAGGGTGTGGAGGTCGCCCTTGACCCGTTCCTGAGAAGGAGTAGATCCAGAGGTGAAGGGCAGTGTGGGCGCGGCACGGTTTGCCCGCGAGGCCTCACCCCCTGTCCCCCTCTCCCTGACGGGCGAGGGGGGACCTGGTTGAACGGATCTTGCCGAGCCCGAGCGCTCCCTGTCGGCAAAACCGGTTCTGTTGGGTCCCCCCTCGCCCGTCAGGGAGAGGGGGACAGGGGGTGAGGCCTCGAAGGGCAAAACCCCCGATCTACCCATCACGCCCCTGGAGCTCACCTGTACCTGTGGCTCGGCGCGCTTCGGCTGCCCCCCATTCCCCCCCACCACCTCCCGCACATACCCCTCGATCCCCTCGAGGAAAGCCCCGAGGTCCGCCTGGCCGCGCTGGATGCGCTGGAGCTGCGCCTCCCACTGGCCGGTCATCGCCGGGCTCTTCACGCGCGGGTGGACCACCTCGATGAGGCGGATCCCCTTGTCGGTCGCCTCCAGGGTCTTCCCCTGGCGGACGATGTACTCGCGGCGGAGCAGGGTCTCGATGATCTCGGCGCGGGTGGCCGGCGTGCCGAGCCCGGAGTCCTTCATCGCCTCCGAGAGCTCCTTGTCGTCCAGGGTCTTGCCGGCCGTCTCCATGGCCGTCAGCAGGGTGGCCTCGGTGAAGCGCTTGGGCGGCCGGGTCTGCTTGGCCACGGCCCTCGCCTCCAGCACCTCCTGCCGCTGGCCTTGCGCAAGCCCGGGCGGCAGATCCTGATTCTCCTCGGGAGAGGGAGGCTCAGCGTCTGGGTCTTCCTTGGGCTTCTCCTTCTCTTTGCGGCCCGCGTCCTTCTTCCTTTCGATGTCCAGGACCTTCCAGCCCACCTGCTGCACCTGGGTGCCGGTGCTGTGGTAGCGGTCGACGATCGGCTCGCCGACGCCGGAGGAAGGTGGATTCGTGATCGCCGTGATGACGGTGGTCACGGACCACACGTGATCGTCGTGCCAAGCCGAGAGGAGACGGCGGCAGACGAGATCGTAGACCTTCCGCTCGTCCTCGGAGAGCGCGACCCCCGCCGGCGAGGTCGGAGTCGGAATGATGGCGTGGTGGTCGGTGACCTTGGAGTCGTCCACGAACCGTTTGCCGAGCGGATACTCCCCCGTGCCCGGCGCGAGCTTGTCGTGGTAGGGCCCTTGGATGGCCCCCACGATCCCGCCCAGGGTCGCCGCCACGTCGGTCGAGAGGTGGCGGCTGTCCGTGCGCGGATAGCTGATGAGCTTCTTCTGCTCGTAGAGCGTCTGGGCGAGACCCAGGGTGTGCTTGGCGCTGAAGCCGTAGAGCCGGTTGGCGTGCCGCTGCAGCTCCGTCAGGTCGTAGAGGAGAGGCGGCGGCATGCGCCTGGTCTCGGCGCGCATCGACTCGATGGCGGCCGACCCCAAGCGGGCGCGCCGGACGATGCGCGCCGCTTCCTCCAGCTCGGCTCCCTCCCTGGCGCCCTTCTGCGCCTTGATCCGTTTCGCCTCGATCGTCGGCGTCTCGCCGCGGAACCAGGTGCCCTTGTAGCTGACGCCCGATGGGAAAGCCCCAACCGGCGAGAAGGTGGCGAGCACCTCCAGGTAATCCTCCGGCACGAAGGCGCGGATCGCCAGCTCGCGCTCGACCACCATGGCGAGGGTGGGCGTCTGCACCCGCCCCACGGAGAGGTCCTCGTTGAAGTCCAGCGTGTAGGCGCGGGAGAGGTTCATCCCCACCAGCCAGTCGGCGCGGCTGCGGCCGCGGGCGGCGTCCGCCAGCGGATCGAGGTCGCGGCCGGCGCGCAGCTTGCGGAACCCCTCGCGGATGGCCTCCGCGGTGAGCGAGGAGATCCACAACCGCTCGACGGGCTTGCGGCAGCCGGCGGCCTCGTAGATGTAGCGGAAGATCAGCTCGCCCTCGCGCCCGGCGTCCGTGGCGCAGACGACGCGCTCGACCTCGGGCGCGTTGATCACTTTGCGCACGGCCTCGAACTGCTCTTTCGTCTCCTCGGAGACGACCAGCGGCCACTCGCGGGGGAGCATCGGCAGGTGGTCGCGCCGCCAGCGCCGCCACTCCGGATTGATCTCGTGCGGCTGCGCCAGGGTAACGAGATGGCCGATCGCCCAGGTGACGACCCAGCCGTTGCCGCGCAGGCAGCCGTCGCCCCTCTGGCCCGCGCCGAGAACGCGGGCGATGTCCCGGGCGACGGCGGGCTTTTCGGCGAGGACGGCGGTGAGGCCTGAGGACATCTGCAGGGCTTCGATTCTACGTCTCTTTCGCCGGCTCCCGCCCGAGCTTCGCCGCGTTGAACTCCCGGCTCTTGCCGCGCGGCACCGAGAGGGAGCGCCAGTGGTCCGAGGCGAAGTGTTTGCAGAGGAAGACGATCTGGCCGACGTGGTAGCCGTAGTGGGTGAGCTGCCGGTTGATCGCCTTGATGACGCTGTGCGGCTCGGCCCGGATGAGCACCGTCAGGGCCAGGTCCTCCTCGGAGAGCGCGGTCAGCGTCTGGAAGAGGCAGCGCCAGCCCTCCTCCCAGCGCGCTTCGAGGTCCGCCCGGCTCGTGCCCCACGCCACCACGAACTCGGAGTCGCGGTTGCGGTCGGGCTTCTCGCCGTCGGAGGTCAGGAAGTCCGTCCACCGCGAGCGCATGTTGCCGGCCATGTGCTGGATCAGAATCGCCAGGCTGTTGGCCTCCGGGTCCAGGGTGGCGAAGACGTCCTCGTCGCGCACCTGGGCCAGCGCCCGGTCGGCCAGGCTCTTGAGCTGCCGGAACTGCTCGACAACGTCCCGCAGGTAGAGCATCTCCGGGGATTCGTACACGTGAACCTCCGCGTCAGGGGGCGCTCCAGGGCGCTGGGAAGAGGGTATCACCACGGGCATGGAGCGTCATTTTCAGCGTTGCCGAGCCGCCGGCAAGAGGGGCCGGGGGAGTGAGGGCCGCCGGCTCGACAACGCCGAAG
>DATBGJ010000701.1:0-3598 GCA_036558045.1 Thermoanaerobaculia bacterium | reverse complement strand
CTCCTCGACCACCCCGTGGACGTCCGGGATGGGATCGCCGTGGGGATCGACGGAGGGATATCCCAGCATCTCGTCCATGCGCTCGATCAGGCGGTCCGAGACGGCGTGCTCCAGCTCCTCGGCCTCCGAGTGGACCTCGCTCCAGTCCATCCCCATCACCTTGACCAGGAACAGCTCGATCAGCCGGTGGCGCCGCAGCACGTGCAGGGCGAGCTGGCGGCCCGAGTCGGTGAGGCGCACGCCGCTATAGGGCTCGTAGGAGAGCAGGCCGCTGTCGGAGAGGGTCTTCACCATCGCCGTCACCGTGCCGGGCGCCACCGACAGGGCCGCGGAGATGCGGCGCATGGAGACGAGCGCCTGCGGGTCCCGCTGCTGCTCCAGGAGGATGCACTTCAGGTAGTCCTCGACGGTGCTGGTGGGCATTGAAAGAGATTACCGTAGACGGGGGCCAATCACGTTTCCGATCCCGCCGCTACCTTCGCTTCGTGGTCGGTGAGGTGAGGGCCGCCGGCGCGACGACGCTGAAAAATGAAGGCAGCGACGGGATCGGACCCGGGAATACGCACCCCCACATTCGCGCTATGATGAAGGGCTCCCTGCCGGCCGCAGCGCCGCTGGAATCGTCCGTGGCGACGCGGCCCCCGGCAGACAATGCAGCGCGATCCTGATGTCCAAGTCCAAACGTCCAGCCATCCAGGTCGAACGCGCCCGCACGCACAACCTGAAGGGGATCGACTGCCGGGTGCCGCACCGCGCGGTGACGGTGGTCACCGGCCCTTCGGGCGCCGGCAAGTCGTCGCTCGCCTTCGACACCATCTTCGCCGAGGGGCAGCGCCGCTTCGTCGAGTCGATGTCCACCTACGCGCGGCAGTTCCTCGACCAGATGGAGCGCCCGCCCGTGGACGCCATCCACAACGTGCTGCCGGCGGTGGCCCTGGAAGCCAAGAACGCCGTGCGCAACGCCCGTTCCACGGTGGGCACGATCACCGAGACGCTGGACGTCATGCGCCTCCTCTTCACCCATCTCGGCGAGGTCGGCTGCCCGCGCGGCCACGGCGCCGTGCGCAGCTACACGGCGGAGGAGGCGGCGATGGAGCTCGCCGCCGGCGCGGCGGGCGACGCCTTCACCCTGGTCGTCCGCCTGCCGCGGCCGAAGCGCGGCGCCGACGCGGCGCTCGCCGAGCTGATCCGCCAGGGCTTCCAGCGCCGGCTCCAAGGGGACGAGGTCGTGCGCATGGAGCCCGGCGAGAAATGGCCGGCCCGGCTCGATCCCCTGCCGCTGGTGCTCGGCCGCTTCGCCGCCCGGCGCGAAGCGCAGGCGCGCGTGCTCGACACGCTGGAGCAGGGCTACCGCATGAACGGCGGCCGGGTGGAAGCGCGGAGCGGGGCGGGAGTGCGCCTGTTCAGCCGCGAGCTCGCCTGCCCGCTGTGCGGCGAGAGCGTCCGCCGGCCCACGCCCGCCCTCTTCTCCTTCAACTCGCCGCTCGGCGCCTGCCCGACCTGCCAGGGCTTCGGCCGCGTCATCGGCATCGACCGCGAGCGCGTCATCCCCGACCCGCGGCGCTCGCTCGCCGAGCGGCCGATCGCGCCCTGGAATACGCCCGCCTACGAGGAGCTGTACGACGAGCTGCTCGCCGCCTGCCGCAAGCGGCGCATGCCGCTCGACGCGCCCTGGTCGGAGCTGGCGCAGAAAGACCGCGACTGGATCTGGAACGGCGCCGGCAACTTCTGCAACCTGGAGGACTTCTTCGAGTGGCTGGAGGGGCGCACCTACAAGGTGCACGTGCGCGTGCTGCTCGCCCGCTACCGCTCCTACAACCCCTGCCCGGACTGCGGCGGCACCCGTCTGCAGCCGGAGGCCCTGGCGGTGAAGCTCGCCAGCCGCACGCTGCCCGAGCTGGCCGCGATGAGCGTCGAGCAGCTCCGGGCCTGGCTGCGCGCGAACCGGTGGACGAAGCGGCAGCGCGAGGTGGCCGGCCATCTCATCGACGAGCTCACCGAGCGCGTCGAGGTGCTGCATCGCGTGGGCCTCGACTACCTGACGCTCGACCGCCAGGCGCGCACGCTCTCCGGCGGCGAGACGCAGCGCATCCACCTGGCCGCCGCCCTCGGCTCCGGCCTCACCAGCACCCTCTACGTGCTCGACGAGCCGACCATCGGCCTCCATCCGCAGGACAGCGAGCGGCTCCTCTCGCTGCTGCGCGACCTCGCGGCCAAGGGCAACACCGTGCTGGTGGTGGAGCACGACCGCACGCTGATCCGCGGCGCCGATCACGTGATCGACCTCGGTCCCGCCGCCGGCGAGCGGGGCGGCCGGGTGGTGGCCGAGGGGACGATCGACGACATTCTCGCCAACGACGACTCGCTCACCGGCCGCTATCTGAAGGAGCGGCCGCCCACCCAGGCCCGCCGGCACATGGCCCGCTTCCGCCGCGAGCAGGGATGGGAGACCCTCTCGGACGAGCTCTCGTCCCTGCCCCGGATCGCGGTGCGCGGCGCGCGCGCCCACAACCTCAAGAACGTCGACGTGGACTTCCCGCTGGGCGCCCTGGTGGCGGTCACCGGCGTCTCCGGCTCCGGCAAATCGACGCTGGTGGAGAACGTCCTCTATGGCACCTACCAGCGCTCGCGCGGCGTGGTGGACGTCGAGCCGGGCGAGTGCGACCGCCTGGAGGGGTTGGCGGGCCTCGCCGACGTGACCCTGGTGGACCAGCGCCCGCTGGGCCGCTCCAGCCGCTCGAACCCGATCACCTACGTCAAGGCCTACGACGAGATCCGCAAGCTCTTCGCCGCCACCGCCGACGCCCGCGCGCGGCGCATCACCTCGGCGCACTTCTCCTTCAACGTCGAGCGCGGGCGCTGCCCGGCCTGCCAGGGGACCGGCGTCACCGAGGTGGACATGCAGTTCATGGCGCCGGTGACCGTGGTCTGCGAGACCTGCCAGGGGCACCGCTTCCGGCCGGAGGTCCTCGCCGTGCGCTACCACGGCAAGAACATCTCCGAGGTGCTGGACCTCACGGTGGAGACGGCCCTGGAGCTCTTCGCCGACCAGCGGCGGCTCTCCAGGCGCCTGCGGGTGCTGCAGGACGTAGGCCTCGGCTACCTGCGGCTCGGGCAGCCCACCTCGACGCTCTCGGGCGGCGAGGCGCAGCGCCTCAAGCTGGCGAGCTTCCTCGACCGTCCGGCCGTCGAGGGCCAGCGGCTCTTCCTCTTCGACGAGCCCACCACCGGCCTCCACCTGGCCGACATCGACCTCCTCTACCACACGCTGCGGCGGCTGGTGCAGCGGGGGGACGGCGTCGTGGTCGTCGAGCACAGCCCCGATCTCATCTCGCACGCCGACTGGATCATCGACCTCGGCCCCGGCGGCGGCGTGCACGGCGGCGAGGTCCTCTATTCGGGCCCGCTGGAGGGATTCCTCGACGGCGGCGCCGGTCCCACGGCGGACGAGCTGCGGCGCCACCTGCACTGGGGGGAAGCCGCATGACCCCAACCTCTCCTAAGAGCCTGTGGATTATCGGGGATCTGCCCTCCGAAGCCCTCACTCCCCTGGCCCCTCTCTCCCGGAGGGAGAGAGGGGAACAAGACCAAGCAAGAA
>DATBGJ010000700.1:0-7947 GCA_036558045.1 Thermoanaerobaculia bacterium | reverse complement strand
TCGCGGCAACCGGCCGGCTGTTCGGCCGCTTGCTCCTGCTTTCGGCCACGGTCTATCCCTGGTACGTTCTCTGGGTGCTCCCCTGGGCGGCCCTGCAACGCCGGACGGCGTGGCTCGCCCTTTCGGCGTTGTCGCTCCTCTCCTACCTCGGGTTGATGGGCGTGCCGGCGTGGCCGTGGGTGTATGGGATGGTGTGGGGGCCGTTTGCGGTGGTGCTGGCCGTGGAGGGACGCCGATGCGGAAGCATCGGGGGGGCGGTCCGGTGATCACCTACCGCCTCCTCCTCTCCTACCGCGGCATCGCCTACGCGGGGTGGCAGCGCCAGAAGAACGCGCTCGCCGTGCAGCAGGTGGTGGAGGAAGCCCTGGAGCGCCTGCTGGAAAGGCCGGTGCGGGTGGTGGGAGCCAGCCGCACCGACGCCGGAGTCCACGCCCGCGGCCAGGCGGCTCACCTGGAGCTGCCGCGGCCGTTCGCCGAGAGCGGCCTGGTGCACGGCACCAACCATCTGCTGCCCGAGGACGTGCGGGTGATGGCGGCCGCCGCCATGCCCGCCGGCTTCCACGCCCGCAAGCACGCCTGGGCCAAGGAGTACGTCTACCGGCTGAGCCGCGCGCCCGTGCTCTCTCCCCTCGACGCGCCCTTCGTGGCCCCGGCGCCGGCAGGGGTCGATCTCGCGCGGATGGCGCGCGCCGCGGAGGCGCTGCCCGGGCGGCACGACTTCTCGGCCTTCGCGCTGACGGGAGGCTCGCACGCGCAGCCGTGCCGGCGGATCTTCTCGGCGCGCTGGGAAGAGGCCGGCGGGGAGATGCGTTTCCAGGTCGTCGGGGAGGGCTTCCTGCGCGGCATGGTGCGCGCGCTGGTGGGGACGCTGCTCGAGGTCGGCGCCGGCAGGAGATCCCCCGAGAGCTTCGCCGCCCTGCTCGCCGGCCGGCCGCGAGCGGAGGCCGGCGCGACGGCGCCCGCGCACGGCCTGACGCTGCAGCGGGTCTTCTATCCTTCCCAGTGGCGGGCGCCGGGCGATCCAGTTGAGGTGGAAGGGCTTGTGATACCGTAAGGACCCTCGATCATGGCAGAACTGTCCAAACTCGCGGCCCCGGGATCCCCCGAAGAGCTTCTGGTGCGCCGCCTCGACTTGGAGCGGCTGCCGCGGCACGTCGCCATCATCATGGACGGCAACGGCCGTTGGGCCAAGGCGCGCAGTCTGCCGCGGGTGGAAGGCCACCGCGCCGGCGTCGCCTCGGTGCGCGAGACGGTGGAGACCGCGGCGCGGCTGGGGCTCGAGGCGCTCACCCTCTACGCCTTCTCGGTGGAGAACTGGAAGCGCCCGCGGTTTGAGGTGTGGACCCTGATGAACCTGCTCAAGGAGTACGTGCGCAAGGAGCGGGAGGCGCTGGCCGATAACGACATCCGCTTCAACGTCCTCGGCCGCTGGCAGGAGCTCGAGCCGGCGGTGATCCGCGAGCTCGAGGCGACGATCGAGGCCACCCGGCACTGCCAGGGGATGAGCTTCAACATCGCTCTCAACTACTCCGGCCGCTGCGAGATCGTGGACGCCTGCCGCCGCATCGTCTCCGACTGGGCGGCGGGCAAGCGGGCCGACATCGACGAGGAGACGATCGGCCGCTACCTCTACACCTCCGGCCAGCCGGACCCCGACCTGCTGATCCGCACCTCGGGCGAGCTGCGCGTCTCCAACTTCCTGCTCTGGCAGATCGCCTACTCCGAGATCTGGGTGACGAATACCCTGTGGCCCGACTTCCGGCGCCGCGAGCTCTACGAGGCCATCCTCGACTTCCAGCAGCGGGAGCGCCGCTACGGCGGCGTCAAGCCGGTCGAGGAGGCCGACGTCTTCGCCGCTGGACGGTTGCGGGGCTGAGCCCGGCGCAGGCGCGGCTCCTTCCATGCAGCGTCTCCTCACCGCCCTCATCGCCACGCCCGTCGTGCTGGCGGCCGTCTTCTGGCTGCCCGGCTGGTGGTTCTTCGTCTTCATGGCCGCCGCCATCGACTGGGCGGCGTTCGAGTACCTGATCATCGTGCGGCCGCGGGCGCCGCACGCGCCCCTGCGATTGCTGCTCGTGCTGGCGCCGGTGGCGGCCTACGCCATCAGCTTCGCCCTCTCGGACAGCACCGACCTGCCCGCCCTGCGCCTCCACCTGCTGGCGGGCGCCCTCGTCATGTCCATCGGCCTCGGCACCGTGATGCTGTTCAGCCGCACGCCGCTGGAGGAGACCATCCCCGCCCTCGGCATCCTCGGCTTCGGCATCCCCTACTTCGCGCTCCCCGTCGCCAGCGTCTTCCGCCTGCGGCAGATCGATCCCTGGGTGGTGTTCCTGCTGCTGGCGATCGTCTGGCTGGGGGATACCGCCGCCTATTACATCGGTTCGCGCCTCGGCCGTCACAAGCTGGCGCCGGACGTCAGCCCGAAGAAGAGCTGGGAAGGCGCGGCCGCGAGCTTCCTGGTGGCGCTCGCGGCCGCCGTCGTCTGGACCCTGCTGCGGCTCCGCCGGTTGGACTGGGGCATTCTGGCCGCCTCGGTCGCCACCGCGGTGGCGGCCCAGATCGGCGACCTCGTGGAATCGATGATCAAGCGCGGCTCGGGGGTCAAGGATTCGGGAAGCATCCTGCCCGGCCACGGCGGCGTCCTCGACCGCTTGGACGCCCTGCTCTTCGCCGCTCCCGTGCTCCTCTTCAGCCTGTGGCTGATGCAGGTGGATACGATGCCGCAGTAGCCCTCACCTCCCCGACCCTCCTCTCCCGACCCCTCCCTCCCCCCGTCCACCGGGTGAGGGCCCGGGAATCTCCGGCCCCCTCCCGCCGTTCGGTATAATCGATCGTTCATCCCGGCTCCGGCCCGCGGGCGCGAAACCATGGCACACCTGACCCAGATCCTGATCGATAGCCTCTATACCGTCCTCTCCTCCCTCTTCGCGCTCGGCGTCATCATCGTGGTGCACGAGGCGGGGCACCTGCTGGTCGCCAAGGCTTTCGGCGTCCGCGTGTTGACCTTCTCGGTCGGCTTCGGCCGCCGGCTCTGGGGGATCAGCCGCGGCGAGACCGACTACCGCGTCTCCCTCGTCCCGCTGGGCGGCTACGTGCGGCTGGGCGGCGAGAACCCCGACGAGGTGACCGGCGACCCGCGCGAGTTCCTCAACAAGCCGCGCTGGCAGCGCATCCTGGTCTACCTCGCCGGGCCGGCGATGAACGTGGTGCTGGCCATCGCCCTCGTCGCCGCCCTGTTCATGGTGGGCTTCCAGATGTTGAACCTGCCGGATACGCCGCCGCTGATCGGCGACGTCGAAAAGGGATCGTCCGCCGCGCAGGCCGGGCTGCAGCGGGGAGACCTCATCCTGCAGGTCAAGGGCAAACCGGTCGACGACTGGCAGGACGTGGCCCTGGCCCTCATGGGCTCTCCCGAGCGGCCTCTGCCGCTCGCCGTCCGCCGCGACGGCCGCGTTCTCCAGGCGGTGGTGACGCCGGGCCGGGTGCCCAACTACGACCTCGGGGATTCCGCGGGCCTGGTGCCGAGCGTGCGGGCGCAGGTCATCAAGGTCTACGCCGGCATGCCCGCCGCGGCCGCCGGTTTCCTCCCCGGCGACGAGATCCGCGCCGTCGACGGACGCCCCATCTCCGACAGCCAGGACTTCGTCGAGGTCATCGGCGGGCGCAAGGGCCAGAGGATCGAGGTGCGCGTCGTGCGGCAAGGCCAGCCGCTCACCCTGGCGGTGGTGCCCACACCGGAGGGAAAGATCGGCGTCGAGATCGGCTCCTATCAGTTCCGGCGCTTCGGGCCGGTGCGCGCCGTCGTCGAGAGCGTGCGCTACAACGTCCAGATGGTGCGCGATACGTTCATGATCCTGGGCAAGGTGCTGAACCGCGAGCTGTCGGTCAAGGGCACCATCGGCGGGCCGCTCGAGATCGCCAGGCAGAGCGGCGAGGCGGCGCGGCGGGGCTTCAAGGACCTCCTCCACCTGATGGCCTTCATCAGCATCAGCATCGCCATCATGAACCTGATGCCGATCCCCATCCTCGACGGCGGGCAGATCTTCGTGCTCCTGGTGGAGGGGGTGATGCGGCGCGACCTCTCGCTGCGTCTGAAGGAGGTCATCAGCCAGGTCGGCTTCGTCGTGATCCTGCTGCTCATCTTCATGGTGATATGGTTGGACGTCTCGAAGCACCCTCCGTCCACCTGGTTTTCCGGCTCCTGAGCCGGAGCGCGCGAGGAGAAGGCATGCCTGGAACCGTCTCGATCGGCGACACCGCCCCGAACTTCGACCTGAGCTCGACGGAGGACGCCGTCCTGATGCTGAAGGACGAGGTGGTCCGCACGGCGGTGGTCGTCTACTTCTTCGCCGACCTCGGAAGCGACCGCGTGCGCCGGGACCTCGACGCCCTCAACCGCGGCCTGGACGCCCTCGCCAAGCTGAACGCCCGGGTGCTGGCGGTCTCGCCGGCCAAGCTCGACGAGCTGAAGAAGCTGCAGGCCGAGCGCAAGCTCCTCTTCCCCCTGCTGCACGACGACCGCAACTTCTCCGCCTCCTACGGCGTCGTTCCCGGCGCGCCGGAGAAACCCGCCGACCCGGCGCTGGCGGTGGTGGGCCGCCGCCAGGACGTGAAGTGGCTGGCCAACCCCGTCGCCTCCGCCGAGGACGCCCTGCCGCAGGTCGAGAAGCTGCTCAAGGACCTCCCCTCGCCCACCCGCAGCTACCCCAAGAGCGTGATCAACCGCTCGGTGGAATTCCTGATGCGTTTCCGCCGGCCGAACCCGCAAGCGGCGGGCCGCTGAGCGCGCTCCACCTCCGGTGCGCTCCTCGCCGCCGCCGGTGGACGGCGTACCGCGGGCGGCGCGTCTTCCACCTTCTCCGGCGGACGGCGTACCGTAGGCGGCGCGTCGTCTACCGCCTCCGGTGGACGGTCTACCGCTTCAGGCGGACGGTCCACCGCCTCCGGCGCGTGTTCCACCCCCGGCGGTAGACGATGTACCGCCGCCGGCGCGTCTTCCACCGCTGGCGGCGTGCGGTCCACCGCCTCAGGCGGACGGCCCGCCTCCCGTGCATGGCGCCCCAGCACGGTCAGACTGGCCGCTCTTGAGACGGCGGCGAGACGTTCGGCAAGTCCGCAAGAATGAGGGCCGCCCCGGCCCGCAGGAGGACGCCGTCGTGAGCGAATGCGAAACCGCCGCGCAAACGCAGCTCGGGGAAATCGGACGGGAGCTGGAAGCGATCCGGTTCCGCCTGCTGGGCGTCCACGCGAGCCTGCCTGCCGCGCCCGCGGAGCTGGTCCATCACCTGGAGATGGAAGAAGAGATGGCCGCCTCCACTCACATCCGTGTAGTCATCGAAACCCTGCTGGAAGACAAGATCGAGCCTGCCATCCGCGATCTCCGGAATGTCTCGGCCCTTCCGGCGTGATTGTAGCGGCAGCGCGACCTCACCCAACGCTTCTCCTAACGGGTGAGGTCGCGCGGGCAATGCGTTGCCTACGGTATCGCCGCTGGCGTCTTCACCGGGTCCGCCGGGCGCTTCGGATAGGCCTTCGGCGCCGCTTCGATCTTCTTCATCACCTCGGCCACGCCGCGCTCGAGCTGCGGATCGCGGCCGGCGATGACGGACTGCGGGTCGTTCTCCACCACGATGTCCGGATCGACGCCGTGCCCTTCGATGACCCACTTCCCTTCGAGCGACACGGAGCCGGCCTCGGGCACGAAGATCTGGCCGCCGTCGATCAGCGGCCCGTGGCCGGAGATTCCCACGACGCCGCCCCAGGTGCGGACGCCGATCAGCGGCCCGAGCCCCAACTGGCGGAACATGGCGGGGAAGATGTCGCCGTCCGAACCCGAGCCGGCGTTGATCAGACAGGCCATGTAGCCGTTGAAGACCACGGCCGGGTAGGGCTGCGGGTCCTCGTCGGTGCGGCCGTAGTCGACCCCCAGCGGGTGGCGCGCCAGCCGCTCGAGCAGCGTCTGCGAGACGAAGCCGCCGCCGTTCTCGCGCACGTCCACGATCAGCCCTTCCTTGCGCACCTGGCCGAAGTACTGCTTGATGAACTCCCGCATGCCGTCCTCGCCCATGTCGGGAAGGTGGATGTAGCCGACGCGGCCGCCGGAGAGCTTGGTCACGCGCTCGCGGTTGCCGGTGATCCAATCGAGGTAGATCAGGTGCTCCTCGCTCTCGATCGGCCGGAAGGTGATCTCGCGCGAGCCTTCGAGGGACGGCTTGGCATTCACCGTCAGCCGCACCGGCCGGGCCGCCTTGTGGCGCAGCAGGCGGTAGGGATTGTCGTTCGCCGCCAGATCCTCGCCGTCGATCGCCAGCACGTAGTCGCCCACGTGGACGTCCATCCCCACCTCGGTGAGCGGCGAGCGGTAGAGGTCCTCCTCGTTCTGGCCGCGGAAGATCCTGGCGATGCGGTAGCGGCCGGCCGCCTTGTCGAGCTCGAAGCGGGCGCCCGGCAGCGCTACCTTGGGCCGCGGCGGCAGGTCGAAATCGCCGCCCGCGACATAGGCGTGCGAGACGTTGAGCTCGGCGATCATCTCGCCGATGACGTAGTTGAGGTCCGAGCGGTGGCCGACCGAGGCCAGCAGCGGCTCGTACTGGCGGCGCAGCGCCTCCCAGTCGTAGCCATGCATGTTCTCGACGTAGAAGAAGTCGCGGTACCGCCGCCACGCCTCGCGGAAGATCTCGGCCCACTCCTCGGCGGGCACGCGGTCCACCACCATGCCCGAGGTGTCGATGGTCTTCTTGGAATCCTTGCCCTCCGGCTTGGCGTCGTAGAGGTTGTACTGGCCATTCTGCACCACCAGCACCTTCTCGCCGTCGCGCGAGAGGTCGTAGCCGTTGACGCCGTCGGTGAGAGCCGCGGCCTTGCGGTCCTTGAAGGTGAAGATGCGCAGCTCCGGCTGGAACGCCGGCTCGCCGAAGCCCTGCGCCGGGAACTTGACGTAGAGGAGCTTGCCCTCGCCCGCGCTCAGGCCGTCGTAGTTGTCGAACGGCACCGGCACGCGCGTCACTCGGGAAGCCAGGCCTTCGAAGTCGATCTTGGTGGCGGCGGGCTTCTTCTCTTTTTTCTCCTTGTCCTTACCGTCCTTGCCATCCTTTTCGTCCTTTTTCTCCTCTCCCCCCACGCTCACCTTGTCTTCCTCGGGCGGGAAGGGATTCTCCCCGTCCTTGCTCAGAGCCAGGGCGTAGATACCCACGTTGCGGTCGAGGGCGAAGTTGAAGTCGACGGCGTCGAACTGCGGTGAAAACGCGCGCCCAGAGAGGTAGTAGAGGTACTTGCCTTGCGGGTCCCAGGCGGGCTGGAACTCGCCGAAGTCCTCGTCCGTGATCCGGTGCAGCTTGCCGTCCACGCCCCAGATCCAGATCGAGCGGAAGTTGTTGGGGTCCAGCATGCTGAAGGCCAAGTAGTCGCTGCCCGGCGCCCAGGTGTAGTCGCGGATCTCGCGCCGGGTGTCGTGCGCCGCGAGCGTGAGCTTCTTGTCGGCGATGGTGAGCACCCACAGGTTGCGGTCCTTGTCGCCGAAGGCGAGGCGCTTGCCGTCCGGCGACCACTCGGGCGTGTAGCGCATGGCCTTGCCGCCGCTGGTGAGCTGCTCGGGCTCGCCTTTGCCGAGGGCGTCGATCACATAGATCTCCTCTTCGCCCGTGCGGTCGGAGATGAACGCGATCTTGCTGCCGTCGGGCGACCAGCGGGCGCGCTTGTCGTGCGCTCCCGAGGTGCGGGTGAGGTTGCGCGTCACGCCTTTCTCGATCGGCAGGTTGAAGATGTCGCCGCGGCCGACGAACACCGCCCGCTCGCCCTTGGGCGAGAGGGCGGCGTCCTCGATCTGGCCGGCGGCCGAGACCTGCGACGGCCGGCTGTCGAGCTGGTCGCTGGGCACCGCGATCGAGAGGTGCCGCGACTGGCCGTTGCGGGTGTCGAAGACGTTCAGCTCGCCGTCCATCTCGTAGA
>DATBGJ010000699.1:0-5716 GCA_036558045.1 Thermoanaerobaculia bacterium | reverse complement strand
CGGCGGCCGCCTCTTCGTGGCCTGCGCCAACACCAACGCCGTCTGGGTGGTGGACCTCGCCGCGCGCGCCGCCAAGGAGCAGATCTCGATCGCTCTCGATCCCGCCGCGCCCCCCGGCAGCACGCCCAACGGGGTCGGCCTCTCGCCGGACGGCAAGACGCTGCTCGTCGCCGACGCGGACAACAACGCGGTCGCCGTGGTGGACGTCTCGCGCCCCGGAGCGAGCGCCGTGCGCGGCTACATCCCCACCGGCTGGTATCCGACCGCGGCGCAGTTCAGCCGCGACGGCAAGCGCATCTACATCCTCAGCGGCAAGGGCCTCACCTCGTCGCCCAATCCCCGCGGCCCGCAGCCGGGCGTGCATGAGGCGCCTGGCCAGTACGTCGGCGAGATGCTCCAGGGCTCGCTCTCCATCCTCGCCGCTCCCGATGACGAGGACCTCGCCGAGTACACCAGGACGGTCTACCGCGTGACGCCCTACACGGCCGCCGGCCGTCTCGCGCCCGCCGGCGCGCCGAAGGATTCGCCGATCCCGGCCAAGGTGGGCGGCTCCTCGCCCATCAAGCACGTCTTCTACATCATCCGCGAGAACCGCACCTACGATCAGATCCTCGGCGACGTCGAGCGCGGCAACGGCGATCCCAACCTCTGCCTGTTCGGCGAGGAGGTGACTCCCAACGCCCACGCCCTCACCAGCGAGTTCGTCCTCTTCGACAACTTCTACGTCAACGCCGAGGTGAGCTACCAGGGCCATTCCTACTCGACCGGCGCCTATGCCACGGACTTCACCGAGAAGGTCTGGCCGATGAGCTACGCCGGCCGCGGCGCCGACTACCTGATCGGCGTCAAGGGCGAGCCGCGCAACGCCTACGGCAACATCACGGCGCCGCTCAACGGCTTCCTCTGGGACGCCGCCGCGCGCGCCGGCCTCACCGTCCGCAGCTACGGCGAGTTCTCGGTCGAGAAAGAGGGCGGCCAGAAGGAGCAGACCGGCAAGCCCGGCGGTCCCTACGAAGGCGCGGGCGGAGCGCTCGTCGGCCGGACGAATCCGGATTATCCGCCCTACGACCTCAAGATCCCGGACGCCAGGCGGGCGGAGGTCTGGCTGGAGGAGTTCCGGCGCTTCGAGAAGGACGGCAACCTGCCGCGCCTCTCGATCTTCCACCTCCCCAGCGACCACACGGCGGGCTCGCGTCCCGGCTATCACACGCCGCGGGCGATGATCGCCGACAACGACCAGGCCCTGGGGCGCATCGTCGAGGCGATCTCGAAGAGCCGTTTCTGGAAGGAATCGGCCATCTTCGTCGTCGAGGACGACGCCCAGGCCGGCCCGGACCACGTGGACGCCCACCGCTCCGTGGCCCTCGTCATCAGCCCCTACTCCCGCCTCGGCGCCGTGGACAGCACGCTCTACACCACGGCCGGCATGCTGCGCACCATCGAGCTCATCCTCGGCCTGCCGCCGATGAGCCAGTACGACGCGGCCGCGACGCCGATGTACGGCGCCTTCAAATCCGCGCCGGACCTCGCTCCCTTCACCCGCCGCGAGGCGCGGGTGCCGCTCGACGAGATGAACGCGCCCAACGCCTGGGGAGCCGCCGCCTCCATGGCCATGAACCTGGACGAGCCCGACCGCGCGCCCGACCTGGAGCTCAACGAGATCGTCTGGAAGTCCGTGCGCGGGGCGGCCTCGCCCATGCCGCCGCCCGTCCACGCCGGCTTCGTGCGACCGGTGGGGGAGGAGGAGGAGGGCGATGACGACGACTGAGGCCGGGGTGGCCGCACGTGCCGGAAAAATAAGGACTTACCTCTAGTAGGGGCGGTGAATTCCAGAGCTGCGCCCATGCGCGCGATCCGCGCTCGCGAGCGCACAACGCGCGCCACTGAGCGAGCGCTACCGCAGCTCAGCCGCTCACCGCGGGAATAGACTAGCCCGCTTTCCGCGTATTCAATCTTGACCTCGGCATCGATCCCTTCTCGATCGAGCGGGATGGGGTATGGGCTCAGCAGCGAGATTCTCGTCAGGATCTGTCCGCGCCGCGTTCGGGCATTTCGCCAGGTGGCGCGCTCTCCTCCTCCTTGCCGCCTTGGGTCTGCCGCCGCCGGCGCGGGGCCTGGACCCCCACAAGTCCCTCACCCAGTTCGGGCACGACAAATGGACGATGGCCGAGGGCCTGCCGGTGACCGCGGTCGAGGTCCTGACCCAGACCCCGGACGGCTACCTCTGGGTCGGCAATGAGGAAGGGCTCGCCCGCTTCGACGGCGCGCGCTTTACGCAGTTCAATCGCCGCACGACGCCGGGCCTCACCAATCATGAAATCCGTGCTCTCGCCGTCCGCCGCAAGGGCGGTCTGTGGGTCGGCACCTGGCGGGGGCTCTTCGTCCTCGAGGGCGGCCGGGCGCGGGCCATTCCGGTCATTCCCGAAGACTCCTTCGTGGTCATCGAGTCGCTGTTCGAGGACCACGACGGCACCCTCTGGGTAGGCACCCAAGGCTATGGGGTGGTGCGGCTGGGCAAGGGCCGGCCGGTCCGCTACGGCAAGGAGGCCGGGCTGCCCAGCAACGTCATCTGGGGCTTGCAGGAAGATCGGGAGGGCGGCATCTGGATCGGTGCGCAGGGCGGGCTCGCGCGCCTCTACAACGGCAAGGTCACGAGCTTCGTCGACCACCCCGGGCTGCCCCGCGGCACCATCGGCTCCTTCGCGCTCGCCCCGGACGGCAGCTTGTGGATCGGCGGCAACCGCGGCCTCTCCCATTACCGGTCCGGCGAGTTTCACCTCTATACCACGGAGGACGGCCTCCCCCATCCGATCGTGGACTCCCTGGCACTCGACAAGGACGGCGCCCTGTGGGTCGGCACCCGCGGCGGGCTCGCCCGCCTCTACGACGGCAAGTTCAGCCATCTGGGGACCGAAGACGGCCTGGCGGACTCGGTGGTGCGCGCGCTGTGGATCGACCATGAAGGAAGCCTCTGGATCGGCACCCAGCTCGGCGGCCTCGAGCGCCTCTGGGACGGCCGTTTCACCGTCTTCAGCCAGCCCGAAGGCCTGGCCGACGGCCAGGTGTTCTCGATCCTGGAGGACCGCCGCGGCGCCCTGTGGTTCGGCACCAGGAACGGGCTCACGCGCCTCGACCACGGACGGCCGACCACGTGGACCGAACGCGACGGCCTGGTGGTCCCCATCGTGACCTCGCTCTACGAGGACCGGCGGGGCACGATCTGGGTGGGCACCACCGACGCGCTCCACCGCTTCGAGTCCGGGAAGCTCGTGCCGTTCAAGCCGGGCGGCGAGCTCTTCCACGCCTACATCAGCGCCTTCTGGGAGGACCCGCAGGGGACCCTGTGGATCGCCACCGACGCCGGGCTCCTGCGCCTGTCGGACGCAGGGTTCAAGCTTTTCACCACCGCGGACGGGCTGTCGTGCACCAACCTGGTCGCCCTCGAGCCGGATCTCGATGGCGGCCTGTGGATCGCCTCCGGCGGCGGCGGGCTCATACACATGAAGGACGGCCGCTTCACCGTGATCGGACCCGCGCAGGGACTTTCCGAGGTCGACCTCTACGCCTTGCAGCAGGACCCCGACGGCACGCTCTGGATCGGCACCAACGGCGGCGGGCTCGACGTCCTCCGTGCGGGCAAGATCCATGTCCTCACGACTCGCCAAGGCCTGTTCGACGATGTGATCCTGCAGATCCTCGACGACGGCCTGGGCCATCTGTGGCTGCCTTCGAGCCGCGGCCTCGCCCGCGTCGACAAGGCCCAGCTCCTGGAGGTGGCGGCCGGCCGGCGCAGCGCCGTCTCGGCCGCCGTGTTCGACACCGCCGACGGACTGCGGAGCGCCGAGCTCGTCGGCGGCGGCCAGGAACCCTCCGCCATCCGCGCCAGAGACGGCCGTCTGTGGTTCTCGACGCTGAACGGAGCGGCCGTCCTCGACCCCCGCCGGCTCGGCGCCGGCCTGGCCCCGCCCTCGGTGCAGATCGAGCAGCTCCTCGTGGACGGCGAGCCGCGAGACGTCGCGGCGAGCGTTCGCATCGCGCCCGGCTCCCACCGCATCGAGATCGCCTACACCGCTCCCACCTTCACCGCCCCCGGCAGGGTCCGCTTCCGCGCCAGGCTGGAGGGCTTCGACGGCGACTGGATCGAGATGGGGAACCGGCGGACCGCCGTCTACACCAACCTGCCTCCCGGCGACTATCGCTTCCACGTGCGTGCCGCCAGCCCCGACGGCGTCTGGGGCCGGGAGGGCGCCCCTCTCGCCTTCGAGCTGCAGCCGCGCTTCTACCAGACGCCGTGGTTCGCCGGGCTCGCCGTCCTCGCCGTCGCGCTGGCCTCCTGGTCCGCCTACCGCCTGCAGATGCGGCAGGTGCGGCTGCGCTACGAAGGCATCCTCGCCGAACGCGAGCGCATCGCCGGCGATCTGCACGACTCGCTGGCGCAGACCCTGACGGGCCTGGCGCTGCAGATCGAGAGCACCGATCAGGCGCTCGCCGATACCGCCGTCGCGCGCCATCACGTGCGGCGCGCCCGCGACCTGGTGCGGGAGAGCCTGGAGGCCTCCCGGCGCTCGGTATGGAACCTGCGGGCCAGGAACGACGGCAGCGGCCTGGCCGGCGCGCTGAGCCGGCTGGGAGAGCCGTTCGACGATGCCGACGGCTCGCGCGTGGCGGTCGCCGTCGCCGGGCCCGAACGTCCCCTGCCGGCCATGGTGGAGAGCCATCTCCTGCGCATCGGCCAGGAGGCGGTCGCCAACGCCATTCGCCACGGCCAAGCGCAGCACGTGCGCATCCAGCTCCGCTTCGAGAACGGGCGCGTCCTCCTCCTCGTCGACGACGACGGGGCGGGCTTCTCGCCGGGAGAGCTGCCGCACCCACGCGACGGCCACTTCGGCCTCACCGGCATGCGCGAACGGACGCGCCAGCTCCACGGCTCCCTGAGCGTCGACAGCCGGCCGGGCGCCGGCACGCACATCCGCGTGGAGGTGCCTCTCGAGGGAGCGGCATGAACGGGCTGCCCCTGCGCGTGCTGATCGTCGACGATCACCTCGTGGTGCGCGAGGGCCTGCGCGCCATCCTCGGCCGCCAGCCGGACATGGAGGTCGTCGCCGAGGCCAACGACGGCGAAGAGGCCATCGCGCTCTTCGACCGCCACCGCCCGGACCTCACCCTGATGGACCTGCGCCTGCCGAAGAAGGGCGGCGTCGAGGCCACGGCCGAGATCCGCCGGCGATACCCGCAAGCCCGCATCGTCGTGCTCACCGTCTTCGACGGCGACGAGGACATCTACCGCGCGCTCCAGGCCGGCGCCCGCTCCTACCTGCTGAAGAGCGCTTCGCACACGGAGCTGCTCTCCACGCTGCGCGCCGTGGCCGCCGGCGGACGTCCGCTGCCGGCCGCGGTCGCGGAGCGGCTGGCCGAGCACTTCGAATGGTCCAACCTTACCTCGCGCGAGATCGAGGTGCTCCGCCTCATCGTCGCCGGCAAGGCGAACAAGCAGATCGCCTCCCGGCTCGGCGTCACCGAGGGCACGGTGAAGACCCACGTCAACAGCATCCTGGCCAAGCTCGGTGCCGCGGACCGCACGGAAGCCGCCGTGCAGGCGATCCGCCGCGGCCTCGTGCGCCCCGGCTGAGCCTTCCCCTCTATCGAAAGTTGGAGATCCCGATCCATCCCGGGGCGGACGACGCCTCTCTCTCCGCTGCGCATACTGCGGGCAGTC
>DATBGJ010000698.1:0-22828 GCA_036558045.1 Thermoanaerobaculia bacterium | reverse complement strand
GACGCGACTCGCCGTGCTCGCCGTCGCACCAGCCGTCCTCGCACACGGCGAAGAAGGCGACCCTGCCCGTCGAAGCCGAGGCCACGAGCCCGCAGTCGACACAGAGCTCCCGCACGGCTTCGGTGCCGGCCTCGCTGCCGTCGCTCGCCCACAGCAGGAGCCGCGACGGAGCGGGATTGCCGCCAGACAGAGCGACGTAGACGAACCGATCGCCGGCGGGCAGCAACTGTCCCGGTATGCCGTTGGTATGGGAGCCGGGCGCCTCGAGCCCCTCGACACGACGGATGCCGGCGCTCTCACCCCATGCCGGTACCGCGCCGGCGGCGACGGACCAGGCCAGGCACACAATGGCCGCCAGAGGGAACAGCGGCGCTTTGCTCCTGTCGCTACGATTCGGGCGTCGCACAGGCCTCTCCCTCCCTCGACCTCCCGGATACGTCGCTGGGCCGATGTCTTGCTTTTATGGCATATGTCGTTACGGCTTGTCAAGCGCTCACCGCCGCGCGTCGGTGAGGCCGTGCCGGCGGAGCAGCGAGTAGAGCTGGCCGCGGGAGAGGCCGAGCAGCTTCGCGGCCTTCGACTTGTTGTCGCGCGCCTGCGCGAGGGCCTTCTGCAACAGCTCGCGCTCCACCGCGCTGAGCTCGACGCCGCCGGCCGGGAACTCCGCCGCCGGCGCGGCCACCGCCCCGGCGCCGGCCGGCGGCCGCGCCACCGTCATCGGCAGGTGCTCGCGGGTGAGGAGGCCGCCGTGGCAGAGGATGACGGCGCGCTCGATGGCGTTGCGCAGCTCGCGCACGTTGCCCGGCCAGGTGTGGGCGAGGAGCTGCTCGCGCGCGTCCTCCGAGATGCCCGCCGCCGGCCGGCCGACGCTCTTGCCGATCTCGGCGAGGAACGCCTCCGCCAGCACCAGGATGTCCTCCGGCCGCTCGCGCAGCGGCGGCAGGTGGATCTCGAAGACGCTCAGCCGATAGTAGAGGTCCTCGCGGAACGCGCCGGTCTCCATCGCCCGGCGCGGATCGCGGTTGGTGGCCGCCACCACCCGCACGTCGGCGCGCAGGGTCTTGGCGCCGCCCAGGCGCTGGAACTCCCGCTCCTGCAGCACGCGCAGGAGCTTCGCCTGCACCGCCGGCGCCATCTCGCCGACCTCGTCGAGGAAGAGCACGCCGCCCGCGGCCTGCTCGATCTTGCCCGGCCGTGACTGCAGCGCGCCGGTGAAGGCGCCGCGCTCGTGGCCGAAGAGCTCGGATTCGAGCAGGTTCTCGGGCAGCGCCGCGCAGTTGAGCGCCACGAACGGCCCGCGCGCCCGCGGCGAGCCGCGGTGGATGAAGCGCGCCACCACCTCCTTGCCGGTGCCGGACTCGCCGGTGATCAGCACCGTGCTGTCCGTGGCGGCCACCTGCGTCGCGTCGGCGAGCACCTTCTTCCATCTCGCCGACTGCCCGAGCGCCCGGTGCGCGCTGAAGCGCTCGAGCTCGCGCGAGAGCACGTCGACGCGCGCCTCCAGTTGCACCGCACGCTCCTCGGCCTGCGCCATCCGGCGCTCCTCCTCGGCGAGCTCCTGGTGGGCGAGGGCGAGCGCGACGTGGTCCGCGATGCGCGAGGCGAGGAGCCCGTCCTCCTCGTCGTAGGCGTAGGGCCGATGCGAGAGGAACGCCACGCCGCCGATCGGCCGGTCCTTGGCGCGGATCGGCACCCGCAGGCTCGAGCGCACCCCCGCCATGGTGACGAAGCGCGTCCACGCGAGACCGGGACGCACCACGACGTCGACCGGCTCCAGCGCGTCGCGCGGCGAGATGCGGACGCGCAGCACGCCCTCCTCGAGCGGCGTGATGTCGTTCGCCAGCAGGAACTGCCAGTTCGCGTCCAGCGCCTCTTCCTCGGTGCTGAAGCGGTACTCCGGCAGCTCGCGGAAGCCGGCGTGGGTCGCCGCCTGCACGCGCACGCCGCCGCGGTCGGGCGAGAGGAGAGCGAAGGCGAGGATGTCGTGCGGCACGATCTCCTGGATGACCGCGGACATGCCGAGGAAGACCCGGCGGACGTCGAGCGCTCCGGCGAGCTCCGGCAGGAGCGCCTCCAGCTTCTCGCGCCGGCGCTGCCGCACGCGTTCGAGCCGCCACAGCCGCTCGTGCTCCGCGGCCACCGTCTGCAGCTCGACCACCGCGCGCTCCGCCTGCTCGGGCGGCAGGGCCGAACGCAGCGCCGCGGCCAGCCGGACGAAGAGCTCGCCGAGCGACGCCGTGGGCGCGCTCTCCGGCGCTCCGGGGTGACCTGCCTGGGGATCCGCTGGCTCGCTCATCGAGGCCTGTCCGGAGCATAGCTCAGTTGTCCGCCACCTTGTCCGCCGCCCCTGTCCACTTCTGGACAGTTGTCCGGATCGAGCCGCTGGACAGGCCCGACTCCCATCTCTGCGAAATTCTCAGAAGACTCTTGTTTTCAGCGGCTTGCGCCGGTTCCGCACCGGCTGGCGAGGGCTGGAACGGCATCCGCAATTCTGCCCCGCCGCCATGCACAAGAATGTCGAAACCCTCATCGGCCGACTCGCCACGAATTCAACGCTCCGCCGCCGCTTCGCCGCCAGTCCGGCAGCGGTCCTCGCGGAGCTGAGCGAGCAGGGCCTCGAGCTCACGAGCATCGAGATCGCGGCCCTCGCCGCCACGGATCCGGAAGCCCTCCATTCATTCGCCGGCGCGCTCGACCGCCGGCTTCGCAAAACAACTCTCAACGAAACCGAACCAGGAGATAACGTCATGAAAACCCGTGCTCACCGCATCACCCGCCGTACCGCCCGCGCCTCGCTGGCGATCGCCGCCGCGCTCCTGCTCGGCGGCGCCGCCGAAGCCGGCGCGAGCGACTGGAAGTGGAGCGTCACACCCTACGTCTGGGCGACCGACATGGGCGTGGACGTCTCGATCGACGACCGCAAGGTCGTCGACGAGAAGATCGCCTTCAACGATCTGCTCGAGGACGTGGACGCCGTCGCCCAGGTGCACGTCGAGGCGCAGCGCGGCGCCCACGGCGTGATGTTCGACCTCTTCGACGTGCGGCTCTCGGAGGACGACAACCGCGTCGCCCTGCCGGTCCCTCCCGGCGGCGAGGCCGTCCTCAGCTCCGAGAGCGGCATGACCGTCCTCGAGGTCGGCGGCATCTACGACCCGCACGGCGACCAGCAGGGCTTCGCGTTCCTCTACGGCACGCGGATCCTGCAGCAGCGCGCGGAGATCGACGCCCGCTTCGAGCTCGCTCCCGGGACGTCCATCGCCCGCGGCTACGAGACCAAGGACACCCTCTACGACGGCCTCGTCGGCGTGCGCTACACCCGGCGCTTCTCGCCGCGCTGGATCTATCAGATGCGCGTCGACGCCAGCACCGGCGGCACCGAGCTGACCTGGAGCGCCGGCTCGACGCTGGCCTACGCCCTCGGCAAGAACGGCCGCTACGCCGTCCTCGCCGGCTACCGTCGCATGGTGGTCGATTTCAAAGCCGACGGCTCGCTAGACGCCGACATGACCCTCTCCGGCTTCGTCACCGGACTGCGCACGTCCTTCTGACGCGGACGAACTCACCCATCCACTCAGCGACTCAACGAAAGGAAACTGTCATGACCGATCGAATCCTCAACGGCCGGCCCTCTCTCCCCAACCGGGCGGGCCGCTACATGTTGCAGCGCGTCGGCCTGCATACGCAGGACCGCGACGGGGTCAGCCTCGCGATGGCCGGCACGAAGGCGCTCTGCGTCGCCACCAACCACGGCGTGCTCGACATCGGCGTCGCCACGGGCGTCTTCGCCTCCGAGCTGACCGTTCCCTACTACGCCTTCCTCGACGCCGGCATGCAGGTGGATCTCGCCAGCCCGCGCGGCGGCATCGTGCCGGTGGAGCCGCTGTCGATGAAGGAGACCATCCGCACGCCGGACGACGACCGCCTGCTCGGCGACGACGACCTGCGCGGCAAGCTGATGCGGTCGCTCGCCGTCGCCGGCGTCGACTTCGCCGCCTACGACGTCGTCTATTTCGCCGGCGGCTGGGGCGCCGCGTTCGACCTTGGGCAGTCCGACGAGGTCGGCGCCGGGGTGAGCGCCGCCTGGGCCGCAGGCCGTGTGATCGGTGGCATCTGCCACGGCCCGCTCGGCCTGCTGCGCGGCCGGGGGCCGGACGGCGAGCTGCTCGTCAAGGGCCGCCGCCTCACCGCCGTCACCGACCGCCAGGTCCACCAGCTCGGCGTCAGCATCACGCCGCTCCATCCCGAGTCGGCGCTGCGCGCCGCGGGCGCTCTCTTCGAGAGCCGCACCCATCCGTTCCGCGACTTCTTCGCCAACCACTTCGTCGCCGACGGCGACCTGATCACGGGCCAGAACCAGAACGCCGGGCCCATGGTGGCCCGCCTGATGATGCAGCGCGTGCTCGCCAAGCGGGCCGCCTGATCGATCAACCGACATTCCAAGCCAGGAAAGGAAATAGACATGAACGCCAATCGCATCTCCCGCTTCATCGTGACCCTCGCCGCCCTGCTCTTCGTCGCCGGGGCTGCCGCGGTCCTCCTCAGTCCCGGCGTGCAGCAGTGGCTCTTCGACCGCGCGGCCCAACAGATGAGCGCGCGCACCAACACCACGCCGCTCGCCGACGACGCGTTGCGCGTCGCCGTCTGTGGCTCCTCCGCGCCGTTGCCGAGCGACACGCGGGCCAAGGCGTGCGTGGCCGTGTTCGCCGGCGGCAAGTTCTACGTGGTGGACGCCGGTCCGGAGTCGGTGGAGAACCTGGTGATGTGGGGTATGCCGCTGTCGAAGATCGGCGGCGTGCTGATCACCCACTTCCACTCCGATCACATCGGCGACCTGGGCGAGCTCCAGTTGCAGACCTGGGCCGGCGGCCGGCCTGCCCAGCTCGCCGTCTACGGCGGCCCCGGCGTCGAGCGGCTCGTCAACGGCTTCAACGAGGCCTACCGGCTCGACCAGGGCTACCGCACGGCCCATCACGGCGAGAAGGTGATGCCTTCCAGGACCTGGGGGATGGTGGCGCGTGCGGTGGAGCTCGACGGTCCGCCGACGCCGGCCAAGGACCGCACCGGGCTCGTGCTGGAGGAAGGCGGGCTGCGCATCACGGCCATCGAGGTGAACCACGCCCCGATCGCCCCCGCCTACGCCTATCGCTTCGACTACAAGGGCCGGTCCGCCGTGATCACCGGCGACCTCAAGTACCACCCGCCGCTCGCCAAGGCCGCCGCCGGCGCCGACGTGCTCGTCTCCGAGGCAATCGCCCTGAACATGACGCGCTCGCTGGGCAAAGCCGCCAGCGACGCCGGACGGGGCCAGACGGCCGCCATCATGCACGACATCGAGGACTATCACATCTCGCCCGAGCAAGCCGCGCGCATCGCCAACGACGCGCAAGTCAAGCTCCTCGTCTTCTATCACCTGCTCCCCGCGCCCGACGGCTTCCTGCCGCGCCGGCTCTTCGCGCAGGGCGTGGACGAAGCCCGCCGGGGCGACTGGACCGTCGCCGACGACGGCAGCCTGTACACCCTGCCGATCGGATCGGACGAGATCCAGACTGGTCGTATGGAGGGCTAGCTCTGGCGAGACGTCATCACCGCGATCAAGCTCCGGCGGGATTCGCGATCGAGCCGCTCAGAGCGGACCGGTCCGGATCCCGCCGTGGTGTTCTCTTCGGGGCGCTCTGCCCAGCGACATGACCTTGAAGGCGAGAACGAACGTCGATCCACTCACGCCTTCGTCGTCCACGGATTCAGGACCGGTACGCTCGCCATCTCGTATTCGCTCGTATCGCGGGAGACGACGGTAAGGCCGTGATGCTGCGCGGTGGCGGCGATGAAAAGGTCAGGCTGGGCGAAGGTGTGACCGCTCTTCCGTCCTTCTTCCACCAGCAGCCGCCATTTAAGAATGATGTCTTCGCTGAGATCGAGAACGCGATCCTCGAACATCGGTCGCAGCCTGTGCTCCAACCACTCATTCAGCTCCATCCTGCGGACCGCCTCTTTGACCAACTCGATTCCGAAGCGAATCTCGGCGAAGGTCACGACGCTGACGTAAAGGAGGTCGAGCGGCTGACTGGAGACGAACTGCACGACCTTCGCGTCCGGCTTCGGACGGCGCAGCTCGGACAGCACATTGGTGTCGAGCAGCCAGCCGGTCACAGCGCGACACCGCGAACGCGGCCACGCGTGCGCGTCCGCTCAATCTTGATGTCGCGCAGAGGCGAATCGTGCAGCAGCTTCACGAGCGCCTGGCCGCTCGGCTGGCCTTTCACGCGCCGGTACTCCTCTACGGAGACGACGACGACCTCCTCACGGCCATGGACGGTAATCCTTTGTGGCCCTTCGGTCTTCGCCTTCCGCACAACCTCGCTGAAGCGCGCCTTCGCGTCCTGAAGTGCCCAGTGGCCCTGGCGAGAGGTTGCGCGTGTGCGTGTTCCTCTGGTTCTGGTCATCCTGACTAGTATATACGCCCCGCGGAGCGAGTGCTACAATGGTCCCCGTGAAGAACGTGCCGCGCGCCACCGTCGCGCTCGTCCTGGTGCTTGCGCTTGTTGGTTTCCTGGGCCTGCCCGTTTGTTATTCCGACGCCTGCCCCATGAGCGGCGCGGAGCGGGCTGCCTGCAAGGCGATGGGCCGCGAGTGCTGCGGCACGAAGGGCGGCCAGGTATCGCACGCTCCGGCGGTACGGGCGCCCATTCTGGCCGGCGGTCCAGCGGTCCCCTCGCTGGCCGCGCCGGCGGCAGTGGAAACGGCCGCTTTCGCCGGCCTGTCCGAAGCCATCGCCATCCCCGCGATCCTCCAGGGCGTCGGCCTCTTCACCCTCTTCGCCGTCTTCCTGATTTAGACGTTCCCAGGAGAAGTGTGTCCTGCCGCGGCCTTCGAGGGCTGCGGCGAGAAGCCATTTCCATCTGGAGGAACGCGATGCTCCGTGCGATCTGTAGCTCTCTCTTGTTAATGCTCCTTGCTGCTGCCGTGCCTGCGGCGGCGCAACCCGAATGGCAGGCGCGGCTGACGGAGGCGATCCGCCGCGCGACCGCTCAGAATCCGCGCGTCCAGGAGGCGGAAGCTCGCGTCGAGGCCGCCCGGCGCCGGGTCCCGCAAGCCGCGGCGCTTCCTGATCCCGAGGTCGAGCTCGGCCTCCGGGACGTGCCGGTCCGCTCGCCCTCTCTCTCCCGTGACGGCTTCACGATGGAGATGGTGACCGGCCGCCAACGCCTTCCAGGGCGCGGAAAGCGCGCGACCCAACGTGCCGCGGCGCAGGCTGAGGTGGAAGGCGCCGCGGCGATGCGGTCACGCGAGGTGGTCGAGATCGCCGCCGACACCGCGGACGCCTTCTTTCAGTTGGCAGCGACCGACAGAAGTCTCGCCATCCTGGACGAGGCCCGGCAGCGGCTCGCGGACGCCGCCGCCTCGGCCACCGAGCGTTACAAGGTCGGCAAGGCCGAGCAGTCCGACGTCTTCCAGGCCAACCTGGAGAAGACGAGCCTCGACGAGCAACTCTCCACCCTGCGGGCCGAGCGGCGGGCACAGGCGGCCCGCTTCAACGCTCTCCAGGGCCTGCCCGCCGCAACCCCCGTGCCGCCGATCGGCCCGGTAGACCCCGGCTCCGAAGTGGCGGCAGCCGCCGACCTGGTGCAGCGGGCCGCGGAGCGGAGCCCCACCGTGGCAACGGCTCAGGCGGAGGTCCGGCGCGTCGAGCAGGAAGTCGAGCTGGCGCGCCTGGAGGGCCGCCCGGATTGGATGCTCATGGGCTACTACGGGCGCCGCGAGCGGTTCGAGGACTTCATCGGGTTGAGCGCGTCGATCAATCTCCCCTGGGCGCATCGCCGCCGGCTGGACGAGCGGCGGGCGGAGAAGGAGGCGGAGCTCGCCGCCGCCCGCGCCGGCGTCGAGGCCGCCAGGAACCAGCTCCAGGGCGAGATCGAAGCCGCCTACGCCGAGCTGGAGAAGAACCGCGAGCAGGCCCGGCTCTACCGCGACTCGATCCTGCCCCAGGCCGAGATCAACTACCGCGCCGCGCGCGAGGCCTACATCGTCGGCAAGATCGACTTCCTGACCCTTCAGCGCGCCGGCGCCAACCTCGACTCCTATCAGCGAGAAGCCGCCGCGCGCGCGGCAGGCATCGGCCGCGCCCTGGCGGCGCTGCAGAAGGCCTCCGGGCTGCCGCTGATCCCAGGCACTCCCGACTCAGGAGACTCCGATGTTGAGAAATAGATCCGTCCTCCTCGCCGCGGTGGTCCTGGCGGGCGGCGCGTTGCTCGCGGGGTGCGGGAAGACCCCCGCCGCGAAGGCGACACAGGAAAAGGAAGGCAAGAAGATCCTCTACTGGGTCGATCCGATGCACCCCTCGTACACGTCCGACAAGCCGGGCAAGGCGCCGGATTGCGGCATGGACCTGGTGCCGGTGTACGAGAAGGAGAAACCGCCGGCGGCAACCTCCTCCGCGCCGTCTGCCGTCGAGCTGAGCCCGCAGGCGGCGAGCGCGGCCGGAGTCAGGACCGCCGTGGTGAAGCCGGCGCCCCTCTACCGCGTGATCCGTGCCGTGGGCACCCTCGGGACGGATGAGACCAGGCTCGTCCACATCGCCGCACGCGTCGCCGGCCGCCTCGACCGCCTCTACCTCAACTTCACCGGCGAGCCCGTCCGCCGCGGCGCGCCCATCTACGCCATCTACAGCCCCGACCTCGTCTCCTCCGGGCGCGAGTACACCCTGGCGCTCGACAACCTGGCGCGCGCCAAGGCGGGCGGCGACGCCGGCTACATCGAGTCCGCCGAGTCGCTGGTCAAGGCCTCCCGCGCGCGGCTCTCGCTCTGGGGTCTCGACCGCGACCAGATCGAGCGCATCGCACAAACCCGGCAGACGGAGGTGGATCTGACCGTACGTTCGCCGATCACCGGCACGGTCCTCGAAAAGAAGGTCGTCCAGGGCCAGTACGTGACGGAAGGGCAGGGCCTCTACCTGCTGGCCGACCTCTCGACGCTGTGGCTCTCCGCCCGGATCTACGAGCAGGACTTGGGCAGCGTCAAGGTGGGCCAGGAGGCCGTCGCGGCCTTTCCCGCCTATCCGGGACGCGAGCTCCGCGGCCGCATCCGCTTCATCGATCCGGTGCTCGATCCGGCGACGCGGACGGCGGGAGTGCGCGTCGAGCTGCCGAACGCGGGCGGCAGCCTGAAGCCCGGGATGTTCGCCAACGTCGAGCTGCGGTCCGACCTCGGCCGCGGGCTCGCCATCCCGAAGAGCGCCGTGCTCGACACCGGCGTGCGCCAGGTGGTCTACGTCCGCCTCGGCCCCAACCGCTTCGCCGGCCGCGAGGTGCGGCTCGGCCAGACGGCGGGAGATCAGGTGCAGGTCCTCGCAGGCCTTGCCGAGGGCGAGGAGGTCGTGACCTCGGCGAGCTTCCTCATCGATTCGCAGTCGCAGCTCGCCACCGGCCAGTCCATCCAGTGGGGCGGCGCCTCCGAGGTGAAGAAAGAGGATGGACGGCCATGATCGACCGGCTGATCGACTTCTCGTTGCGCAACCGGTTCCTGATCCTGGGGCTGACGCTGCTCGTCGTGGCCGCGGGCCTGTACACCGTCCGCACCAACCCGGTGGACGCCATCCCGGACATCTCGGAGGCGCAGGTCATCGTCTTCGCCGACTGGCCGGGACGCTCGCCGCAGGAGGTCGAAGACCAGGTCACCTATCCGATGGTGGTCAACCTGCAGGGCCTCGCCGGCGTCAAGGCCGTGCGCGCCTCGTCGGCCTTCGGCTTCTCCATGGTCAACGTCATCTTCGAGGACGGCACGGACCTCTACTTCGGCCGCCAACGGATCCTCGAGCGCATGAACCTGATCCAGGGCCTGATGCCGAATGGCGTGACTCCGGTCCTCGGTCCGGACGCCTCGGCGGTGGGCCAGGTCTTCTGGTACACCCTGGAAGGCGAGGGGCACGACCTGGGAGAGCTGCGAGCGTTGCAGGATTGGTTCGTCCGCTACCAGTTGAACGCCGTGCCGGGCGTCGCCGAGGTGGCCTCGATCGGCGGCTTCGTGCGCGAGTACCAGATCGACCTCGACCCCAACAAGCTCGCCGCCTTCGGGGTCACCCTGCGCGACGTCATGGAGGCCGTCGAGCGCAGCAACGACAACGTCGGCGGCAAGGTGATCGAGCAGAACGGCATGGAGTACGTGGTGCGCGGCGTCGGGCTGGTGCGGGGCCTGCGCGACGTTGGCAACATCGCGGTGAGTGCCTCGGGCGGCGTTCCCGTCTATCTCTCCAACCTCGGCACCGTCCAACTCGGCGCGGCGTTCCGGCGCGGCGCCCTGGAGAAGGACGGCCGCGAGGTGGTGGGCGGGGTGGTGACGATGCGCTACGGCCAGAGCGCGCCCGAGATCATCACCCGCGTCAAGGAGAAGATCGGCGAGATCCAGAAGGGCCTGCCCGCGGGAGTCCGTATCGTGCCCGCCTACGACCGCTCGGCGCTGATCGCCCGCGCCGTGGGTACGCTCAAGCGCTCGCTGATCGAGGAGACCCTTCTCGTGGTGCTGGCGCACGTGCTCTTCCTGATGCACTTCCGCTCGGTCGCCATCGTGAGCGCGCCGCTGCCCATCGCCGTGCTCATCGCCTTCATCCTGATGCGGCTCTTCGGCATCACCTCGAACATCATGTCGCTGATGGGGATCGCCATCGCCATCGGCGTGCTGGTGGACGCCGGCATCGTCATCACCGAGAACTGCTTCCGCCAGATCGAGAAGGAGGGGGGCACGCGCCCGTTGATCGACTCGGTGCGCGACGCCGCGCAGCAGATCGGCCGGCCGATCTTCTTCTCCATGGTAATCATCATCCTCGCCTTCTTCCCGGTCTTCTCCCTCACCGGCGAGGAGGGGCGGCTGTTCCATCCGCTGGCCTTCACCAAGACCTTCGCCATGATCGGGGCGACCTTCCTCTCCGTGACGCTGGTGCCGGTGCTCGCGACCTTCCTGATTCGCGGCAAGGTGCATCCGGAGGAGCGCAATCCGCTGATGCGCGGCGCCCGGCGCCTCTACGAGCCGGCCCTCGGCTGGGCGCTCCGCCACAAGAAGACGACCCTTCTCGCCGCCGGCGGAGCGTTCCTGGTCTCCATGGTCCTGGTCGGCAGCGTCGGCAAGGAGTTCATGCCGCCGCTCGACGAAGGCACGCTGATGTTCATGCCGGTCACCGCCAACGCCGTTTCATTGACCGAGGCGGTCGAGATCATGAAGAAGCAGGATGCCGTGCTGCGGTCGTTCCCGGAGGTGGCCTCGGTGATCGGCAAGGTAGGCCGGGTGGAGAGCCCGCTCGATCCGGCACCCATCAACATGTACGAGACCCTCGTGGAGCTCAAGGATCGCGAGCACTGGCGGCCGGGCTTGACCAAGGACGCGCTGATCGCCGAGATGACGGAGAAGAGCCAGATGCCGGGCGTGACCACGATCTGGCAGCAGCCGATCCGCAACCGCATCGACATGCTGGCGACCGGCATCCCCACCCAGGTCGGAGTGAAGATCTTCGGGTCGGACCTCGTGGTCCTCGAACGCAAGGCGAACGAGGTGGCGGAGGCCGTCCGGAAAGTGCGCGGCGCGGCCGACGTCTACCCCGAGCAGATCCTGGGGACGCCGTACCTGGAGATCGAGGTGGACCGCGACGCCGCGGCGCGCTACGGCGCGACGGTGGGCGACGTCGAGGACGTCATCGAGACCGCGATCGGCGGCATGGACCTGACCACCACCATCGAAGGCCGCAACCGTTTCGCCGTCCGCGTGCGCTACGCGCGCGAGCTGCGGAGCGACCTCGAGGCGATCCGGCGAGTGCTGGTGCCGGTGCGCTCGCCCGCCGGCATGGCCTTCGCCGGACCGGCGCCGGTGCCCGCGGTGGGCATGGCGCCTCTGCCGGTGGCGGGAATGGCCCAGGTGCCGCTCTCCGAGCTGGCGGCCATCCGGCTGCGTCCCGGCCCGTCGATGATCTCCTCCGAGAACGGCTTGCTGCGCGAGCGCGTCTTCCTCGACGTCCGCGGACGCGACGTGGGCTCGTTCGTAGACGAGGCGAAGCGGACAGTCGAGCAGAAGGTGGCTCTGCCGGCAGGCTACTACCTCCAGTGGTCCGGCCAGTACGAGAACCAGGTGCGGGCGCGCAACCGGCTGCTGCTCGTGGTGCCGGCCTGCTTCGCCATCAGCTTCTTGCTGCTCTGGCTGACCTACCGCTCGGCCAAGGAGGCGGCGCACGTGATCCTCGCCATCCCGTTCGCCCTCACCGGCGGCAATCTCCTGCTGTGGGCTCTCCACACCACCGCCCTGCGCTTCGGCTGGACGACCGAGTACCACATGAGCGTCGCCGTCTGGGTGGGCTACATCGCGCTCTTCGGCACGGCGGTGCAGACGGCGGTGGTCATGGTGGTCTATCTGGAAGAGGCTTTGCAGCGCAAGGCGGCTGCGGGCGAGCTCACCCGCGAGGGCATCCGCGAGGCGGCGATGGAGGGAGCGGTCCTCCGGCTGCGGCCCAAGCTGATGACGGTTTCGACCGTGATCGCCGGGCTGCTGCCGATCATGTGGTCCACGGCCACCGGCTCCGAAGTCGCCAAGCCGATTGCGGCGCCGGTGCTGGGGGGCATGGTTTCGTCGCTGGTCCACGTCCTCATCGTGACGCCGGTCATCTGGACGCTGCTCAAGGAGTGGGAGCTGCGGCGCGGTACGCTCGAAGTCGGCAAGGCGAGCGGGATCCTCAAGACGTAAAGGAGGCCGTCGCGAAGGCTCCGGGAAGGTTCTGGCGGTCTGGAACGCACTGTTTCAGCTCCGCTGGGCGTTCTGATCCGTATAGGATCTTTCAAGCATGAATCCGCGCTCCCTCCTCTTAATCCTGGGCGCCGCCTTCCTCATGCTCTTCCTGCTCGAGCGCCTTTTTCCACTGCGCCGGCGGACCTGCTCGATCCTTCTTCGCCTCGCCGCCAACTTGATCGTCGCGGCGCTGGCCTTCGGCACCGCGGCGGTCACGGTGCGGCCGGTCGTCCTCGCGCTCCTCGGCTGGACGGAAGCCCGCGGCTTCGGCCTCGTTCATCTCCTGCCGTTCCCGGCCGGCCGCGCCGTCCTCGGCTTCCTGCTCATGGATCTCAGCTTCTACTACTGGCACCGCATCAACCACCGCTGGCCGTTCCTCTGGCGTTTCCACAACGTCCACCACATCGACCCGGACCTCGACGTCTCGACCAGCTTCCGTTTCCACTTCGGCGAGGTGATGCTCTCGGTCGCCTTCCGCGTGATCCAGGTGACGATCTCCGGCGTCTCCTTCTGGACGTACGGCGTCTACGAGCTGGCGTTCCAGCTCAACACGCTGTTTCATCACAGCAACCTGCGCCTGCCCATCGCCGTCGAGCGTCCGCTCAACCGGCTGCTGGTGACGCCGCGCATGCACGGCATCCATCATTCGCAGGTGCACCGGGAGACCGATTCCAACTTCTCGGTCGTGCTCTCCTGGTGGGACCGCCTGCACGGCACGCTGCGGCTCAACGTGCCGCGGGAGGCGATCGCCATCGGCGTGCCCGCCTATACGCTGCCGGGAGACGGCCGGCTCTGGCATGCGCTCACGCTGCCGTTCCGCCGCCAGCGCGACTACTGGCGCCTCCCGGACGGCTGAGCGGTCGAACGCGATCCGGCCCAGTTGGGGCAGGACATCCAAAGGCTGGCAGAGTGAGCTTCGTTACGCGCCGGCCGTCGAGGCTGCCGGTTCCGGCGGAAGGCAATCGGCAAGGATCGACGTGAGCGCTGATCTCACTGAAGATATTCTCCATGGTCGACCCGTCAGCCGCGTGCCAGAGACTCCTCACTCGCAACAGTCCTCCCCTCGCCACGCCTCCACCCCTTCGCGGACCAGCAGCGGGGTCATGCCCAGAGCCGCCATCGGGTCGGCCCACCACCAGCCGAACGCCGCGTTGAGCCCGATGCCGGCGAGCGTGATGACGGAGAGCCACCAGCAGGCCGTCGTCTGGAAGGCGTCGGCCGCCAGCGCCCGGCTCCCCAGGTCAGCGGCAATGCGCCGCTTGGCCTGCCCCAGCCACAGCATCACCAGGATCGAGACGCAAGTGAGGACTATGCCGACGAGGCTTGCCTCCGGCCGCTCGCTTCGCCAGAGCGCCAGGGATGCATCCGCGGCGACGTAGAGCGCCAGCGCGAACAGTGAGAGGGCCACGAGCTTGCGGGCGCGGCGGTCCAGCCGCTCGATCGCATGAGGATCGGCGGCAGTCCACTTCTCGGCCAGCAGGCGCCA
This sequence comes from Thermoanaerobaculia bacterium, assembly GCA_036558045.1. GTDB lineage: Bacteria > Acidobacteriota > Thermoanaerobaculia > Multivoradales > UBA5704 > DATARR01. The sequence goes on along the minus strand of DATBGJ010000698.1, from coordinate 8,583 downwards.
GACCAGAATTCCGCCCGAGGCGCTCTCGACGAAGCTGTCGATGCCGAAGCCGAGCAGGGCCACGCTGCCCGCCGCCAAGGCCGCGGCCACGGCGATCAGGCCTTCGGCGACGTTCCAGCCCACCGTCAGCCATTCCAGACGCAGAGCGCGCCTCAGCAGTTGCTCTCTCGTTTCTCCGCTCTCGACCAGCGTCGCCATCAAACCTCTCCCGCGATCGCAGACCGCCTGCGAAATCCCTCCTGCATCCGGTGGACCAACTGATAGAACGCCGGCAGCGCCAGCAGGGTGAAGAGCGTCGAGGTCATCAGGCCGCCGACCATTACGATCGCCAGGGGACGCTCGATCTCGGAGCCGTGGAGATTGAGCACCAGCAGCGGCAGCAGGCCGAGGATCGCGCAGGCCGCGGTCATCAACTTGGGACGCACCCGGCCGATCGACGCCTCGCGCAACGCCTCCTCGAAAGGCCGTCCCTCGGCCAGCAGGCCGCGGGTCTGCGACACCAGCACGAGACCGTTCTGCACGGCGATGCCGAAGAGGCCGATCAGCCCCACCAGGGAGGAGACGTTCCAGGTCTCCCCGGCGAGCCACAGGGCGACGATGCCGCCCACGAAGGCGTTCGGCAGGGTGGCGAGGATCACCATCGTTTCGGCGAAGGTTCCCGTAGCCAGGTAGAGGAGAATGAAAACGGCGAGGAGAGCCACCGCGATGGCGAGGGACAGCGAGCGGATCGCCCGCGCCTGGGTCTCCACCCGCCCGCCGACGTCGAAGAAATACGACGTAGGAAGGTCCAGACCCTGCGCGAGACGTTCCCGGACCTCGGCGGCGGTGCTGCCGAGGTCGCGGCCGGCCACGCTCGCCTCGACGGCGATGCGCCGGCTGCCCGCCTCGCGCTGGATGGAGGCCGGCCCGAAGGTCTGCTCCACGCGGGCGAGCTGGCCGAGCGGCACGCGGCTGCCGCCCCGCCCGTCGATGAGCAGCGCGGAGAGCGCCGCGAGGTCGCTGCGCCGGTCGTCCGCCAGTCGCACGACCAGATCGAAGCGCCGCTGTCCCACCCACACCTGCGACACCTCCTCGCCCGCGAGGCCGACCCGCAGGGCATCCACGACCTCGGCGGGCGTGAGCCCCACCCGCGCCACCGCCTCGCGATCGACGGTGATGCGCACCTGCGGCAGACCGGTCAGGGTCTCGGCCCGCAGGTCGGCGATCCCTTCGATCGGCTCCATCAGCTCGCGGGCTCGCTCCGCCAGACGGCTCAGCCGGTCCAGGTCGGGGCCGTAGATCCGTACCTGGATGTCCGCGGGCGTGCCTCCCAGGCCTTCGTCGATCCGCATGCCGAGGGGGGTCGTGAACAGCACCGCGACGCCCGGGACCTTCTCCAGCCGCTCGCGCATCTCCTCCTCCAGCTCTTCGAGCGGGCGGGAGCGCTCGGGCTTGAGCACCACCAGCACGTCGGAGAGCACGTGCGGCATGGGATCTTCCGTGCGCTCGGCGCGGCCGGTGCGCCGCACCACTTCCTGGACCTCGGGGAACCGGCGCAGGACGTCCTCCACGCGATGATTGCGCCGGTCCACCTCGTCCAGCGAGGCTTCCGGCGGCAGCAGCGTCTGCAGCAGCAGGGCCCCCTCGTCGAGCCGGGGCATGAAGTCCGAGCCGACGCGGAAGGCGAGCAGCAGCGCCGGGATCGTGACGATCAGAGAGATGGCAAGAACACGACCGGTGCGGCGCATGCACCGGTCCAGCAGCGGCGCGTAGAAGGCCTTGATCCGCCGGATCAACGGCACGTCCTCGCTCGACCTCACCCCAGGGCGGAGCAGCCAGCCGGCGAGCACGGGCACCAGCGTCAAGGCGAGCGCCAGGGAGGCGGCCATGGCCGCTACCACCGCAGCGGCGAGCGGCCGGTACATGCGCCCTTCGATGCCGCTCATGGCGAAGAGCGGTGTGAAGACCGCGATCACGATCAGGGTGGCGAAGGCGATGGGCCGTCCCACCTCGACGGCGGCGGCGAGGGCCACCTCGCGCCGCGGCCGCGACCTCGCCGAGACGGTCAGCCGGTGGTAGACGTTCTCGGTGAGGATGATCGCCGCGTCCACCAGCAGGCCCACGGCGATGGCGAGCCCGCCGAGCGTCAGGGTATTGAGGCCGATGCCGGCCGGCTGGAGGATCAGGCCCGCCAGGGCGATCGACAGCGGCAGCGTGAGCGTGACGATGAGCGCGGCCCGCAGGTTTCCGAGCAGCAGGAAGAGCACCGCCACCACCAGCACGGCGCCGAGCAGGACGGCGCGGCCCACGCCTCCCAGGGCCGAGGAGACCAGCTCCGCCTGGTCGTAGAGGACGCGCACCCGCACTCCCGGCGGCAGGCTCTTGGCGAGGTCCGCCACGGCGGCGCGCACGCCGCGCGAGACCGCGACCGTGTCAGCCCCGAACTGCTTCGAGATGCGGCAACTGACGATCTCCGAGCCCAGCCCGTGCGCCATGCCGCGGCGCACCGCCGGCGCCTCCCGCACCTCCGCCACCTCGCCGAGCAGCACGGGGGTGTTCTCCCGCACCGCCACCAGGGTGGCCCGCAGGTCGCCGACGTTGGCGGCGCGGCCGACGGCGCGCACTGTCCACTCGATGGACCCCTGGGTGACGAAGCCGCCGGCGGCGTTCTCGTTGGACCGCTCGACGGCCGCGAGCACCTCTCCGAGGGTGACTCCGAGGGCCGCCATGCGCTCGGCATCGAGCTGCACCTGGAACTGGCGCAGGTGTCCGCCCATCACCTCCACCGCCGCCACGCCGGGCACGCTCAGCAAGCGGTTGCGCACCTCGAATTCTCCCAGGTCCCGCAGTTCCATCAGGCCCGCGCTCCCGGGCTGCGCCTCGACGACCAGCTCCATCACCTCGTTGAGCCGGCCGGTGAGGCTGGAGACCAGCGGCGCGTCCGTGCCCGGCGGCAGGTCCCGGGCCACCTGGTTGACCCGCTCGGTGACGAGCTGGCGCGAGAGGTAGTAGTCGGCGTCGGGCTCGAATTCCACCCGCACCTGCGCCACTCCGGCCTGCGAGCTGGAGCGGATGCGCCGCACCTCCGGCAGGCCCGCCATGGCCACTTCCAGGGGAATCGCCACGCCGGTCTCCAGCTCCTCGGCGCCCATCGCCGGGTTCTGCACGAAGACGCTGAACACCGGAGTGGCGAGATCGGGGAAGACGTCGCGCTCCAGGTCGCCCAGCCAGACCGCGCCGGCCGCCACGGCGGCGAGCACCAGCACGATGGTGAGGGCGGGCTTGGCGAAGGCGGCGCGGATGATGCGGGCGATCATGGCCTCTCCCAATACGACCGGCCGTCAATGATGGTGATGCTCACCGCCGCCCTCCTTCTTTTCGGCCTCGGCGCGGAGCACGAAGGCGCCCTCGTTGACGACGCGCTCGCCCGGCTGCAAGCCCGAGACGATCGCCACCTCGTTGCCGAGGTCCCGCCCGCGCTCGACCGGCCGGACCTCGAACCTGCCCTCGCCGCGCGGCAGGAAGACCACCCACCGGTCGGCCATCCGCTGCAGGGCGGTCGAGGGCACGGCCACGACCCGCTCTCCCTCGCCGCCGGTGGCGAGCCAGGCCGTGGCGAACATCCCCGGCTTCAGCGTCCCGCCCTCGTTCGGCAGGACGACGCGCACCGGTACCGTCCGCGAGTGGGGATCCACCACGCGGCCCACCCAATCGACGTTGCCGCGGAATTTCTGCCCGGGGATGGCCGCCAGCGAGATCTCCGCCGCCGAGCCCGTCCGCACCTTGACGGCGTCGCGCTCCGGCGACTGCACCACCAGCCAGAGACGCGAGAGGTCCGCGATGCGGAACAACGGCCGGGAAGGATCGGCCATCTGGCCCTGGACCGCCGTCCGTTCCAGCACCGTGCCGGAGAGGGGGGAGAGCAGCGCGAAACCCGACAGGTCGCCGTTTCCCGAACCGACTCCCACCCCCAGGGCAGAGACGGACGCTGCGGCCGCCCGCAGCTCCGCCTCGGCCTCGGCGGCGTCCGCCTCGGCCCGTTGCAGCTCGCCGCGAGAGACGATGCGCTCCGCGGCCAGCCCGCGCTTCCGCTCGACCGTCTTGCGTGCCAGCTCGGCCCGGGCGTGGGCGGCGGTCCGTTGCGCGCGCGCCTGTCCCAGCTCGACGCTCTGCAGCTCGGCCAGCGACTGCCCACGCCGCACGTGCTGGCCGGGCGCGGCGATCAGGCGGACCACTCGCGCCGAGATCGGCGCGCCCACCTCGGCGTAGGCCTGCTCGTTCACCTTCAGCTCGCCGAGGGCGGTCACCCCTTCGCCTCCCGACCGCAGCTCGGCGGCGAACGTCGTGAGCTTCAGGTCCCGCAGCACCTCCGGGTCCACCGCGAGCATCCCTTCGCCGGCCTCCTCTTCCGCGCCCGCGTGCTCCTCGCCGCCGGCCGCGGCCTCTTTCGCGTGCTCGCTCTCGGTCTTCGCCTCCTCGCTGCCGCCGCAGCCGGCCAGCGGCAGGAGCAGGGCCACCCAGATCATCCAGCTCTTCGCGCTCATGGCAGGGCTCCGGCGGCCGCCTCCAGCTCGAAGCGCGTCAGCGAGGCGTCGAGCAGGCGGTCCAGGTAGGCGAGGCGGGTCTCCAGGATCTCGCGGCGAACCAGCAGCAGCTCGCCCAGATCGATTTCGCCCGCGTCGAAACTCTTGAGGGCCAGCGACTCGTTGTCTTCCAGCGCGGGGAGAGCCATCCCCTCCAACTCCCGCACCGCGGCCATGCGGCGCGCGAGAGCCGAGTACGCGCCGCGGATCTCCGCTTCCGCGGCCCCGCGCGCGGCGGTGAGCGCCTGACGAAGCGCGGCGGCTCGCGCCTGCCCGACCGCGAGAGTCTCCTGACCGCGGTTGTGGACGGGGAGCGAGACGGCCACACCGGCGGTTACGATCTCCGCGCCTTCCTCCCGAGCCACGCCGCCGCGCACGCCGAGCGACGGCCGGCTGAGGGCCTGGCCCAGCAGGATCTCGGATTCCGCCTCGCGCAGCTCCGCCGCGAGCGCTTGGAGGTCCGGCCGGCGGTCGAGCCCGGCCAGGAAGGCCTCCAGATCGAGCGGCGGGCGAGGCGCGAGCTCTCCCCGGATCTCCACGCTCTCGCCGGGGCTCAAGCCCAGGAGCACCTCGAGCCCGGCGAGCGCCGACGAGCCTTCGGCCTCGGCCGCGCTCTGTTCGGCCCGGGCACTCGCGGTGGCGATGCGGGCGCGATTGATCTCCAACGCGGTCGCCTCCCCGGCTTCGTATCTGCGCTCGGCGGCCGCCAACAGCTCCTCCGCGGCTTGCCGACTCCGCGCCAGGAGCCCGGTCCGGTCCCGGGCCGCGAGTGCGCGAACGAACGTGGCCCAGACCTCCCGCAGGAGCAGGCGTTGGGCGTCCGCCAACTCGGCCTCGACTCGGTCGAGACCGGCCTGCGCTCCCGCCAGCCGGGCGGCCCGCAACCTACCCGCGTACAGCCCCTGGGTCACGGCCGCTTCGAAATCGAAGAAATCTCCCTCTGCCCGGCGGTAGCCGCCGTTGGTCTCGAGCACCGGGTTCTCCTGGAACCGGCGTGCCGCCTGCGCCTGCCGCGCCCGCGCCTCTTCGATTCTGCCTCGGGCCAGCGCGAGCCCTGAGCCTTGGGTCCTCGCCAGCGCCAGCGCTTCTTCGAGCGTCAAGACCCTCTGCTGGGTCCAAGCAGGAACGGCGTACAGGAACCATGCGGCCAGGGGCCACAGCCATCGCAATCTCATCGGTCACCTCTCGCGACGTACGGTCAGACCACGCCCTCATCGGACGCGGAGCGAGCGCCAGGAGGATTTGGAGCTACGCGAGAGGGGATTTCGGAACGTGGAAGACGTCGCGGGGATCGGCGGAGAGGCAGCGGTCTGGCAGGGCATCGGGGGTGATACCCATTGAGGCCGGGCTCAACTCAGGAGGACTCACGTGCGTCAGCACTGAGGAGCCATGGATACAGCAGGGACAGCCGGAGGCCGCGCAGCAGTTGCCAGGTGTCCAGAGGCAATCCTCGCAGGAGTCCGCCAGTCCGGCGAGGGGCGCCAGAAAGGCCAAAGCCATCCACAGAGCCGAGAGCCAGAGCAAGGAGCGGCGCGACATGTCCTTATCCTACTAGTAGAGGTCGCCACAGGCTACATCCTGCCGATCGGATCGGACGAAATCCTGACCGGCCGCGTGGACGGCTGAATCACCGATCCCCGGCCGGATTCGCGATCCGAGCCGCACAGAGCGGACGGGTCCGGATCCCCGCCGGTAGTCCCTCGCAATTGACTCGCTGTTCTTCGTTGTCTTAATGTCTTCTGACAATTCGGGTCGCGAAGAAAGGACGGTGCGCCGATGAGGAGAACGGCCATTGTTTTTACGTTCTTGTTGGGCTTCCCCCTGATCGCTGCCGCTGATGGTTGCGACGTCTGCCACCCGCGAATCATCTGCAATCCGGAGTGTGAGGTTTCGGCCTACTGCAAAGCCGCGGGGTTTGGCACGGGCCGCGATTGCGAGGTCATCGACGGAGTTTGTTACGAGGGCGGAGGCTTTTGCCAGTGGACGGAGCTCGGCCGCGATGCGGACGCTGGGAACCTTATCGCCAGGTTGACCGGGATATCTAACGCGTGCTGTCTGGAGGCCGGCATCTAGGTTCAGTGATGAAGATGTGCTGCGCTGCGCTCGTGCTTTGCGCGTTCCTGCTGCCTGCAGGGGCGGGACCGATCAATCCCGCTCTGATCGAAGGGTCGGTCAAGACTCCTGGAGAGAAGACGTTCGAGCTTCAGGAGAAAATCCCGACCGGCAATCTCAGAGGCCGTATCGAAGTGGCGGCAGGCGAAAAGCTGCCGCAGAATCTCTCTTTGCGGTTCTCTCTGGCACCCGGCGGCAAGGACCGCGAGAGGATTCCCAGAGAGATCACCGTCCTCTGTCCTGTCCGCGAGAGCGTCTGGACCTGCGAAGTCCCAGCTGCCCGGCTCGATCTGCGCATCAAAGGGGAAGGCTTCATTCCGCTCTATCTTTGGGGAGTGGCCGTGGAGCCGGCGAAGACGCGCGATCTCGGCCTCCTGCGGCTACGGCGGGGTGCCTCGGTGGCGGGATGGGTGCAGTCGGAAACGGGCGAGCCGCTGCCGCCATCTGTCTCCGTCGAGCTCGAGCCGGAGAGCAGCGGCGTTCCAGGCTCGCGGGGCGAGTACGACCGGTTGCGGTCGCTCACCCTGGAGACGCGGACGAACGAGAGAGGCTTTTTCCAGTTCGAGGGTGTTAAGCCGGGCAGCTACGTCGTGACCGCCTCCAAGGAGGGTTTCGCGCCGGCCCGCCGCGGAAGCATCGTGGTCCGCGAAGGTCTCCAGGCCGAGATTCTGGAGCCGCTGCAACTGGCCAAGCCTCTCGAGCTCGAAGTCCGCCTGGATCCGGCTCTTGATCCGTTCGGCCACCGCTGGCGCCTCCGCCTGAGCCAGCCGGACCTTCCAGGAGAGCTCAACGAGGACCTCTGGAACGGCACGGCCTCTGCCGAGGGACTTTGGCATCTCGCCGGCCTCGCGCCCGGCAGCTACCGGCTCCACGTGCTGGGGGACTCGGGAACAAGGTGGGCGGCGCAGGAGATCCAGCTCGAGCCCGGAAGAACGTCGGTCGACATCGAGATCCCTCTCATCCTCGTCAAGGGCAGCGTGACCCTGGGGGACGATCCGCTCTCCGCCACGCTCTGGTTCGGCGGCCGGTCAGGCTCCCGGCGCATCCGCTTCCAGTCAGACGACGACGGCAGGTTCGAAGGCTTCTTGCCCTCGGAAGGAGTCTGGCCGGTGGACCTTGCCTCGGACGAGCACGACCTTCGTCAAACCCTCGATCCGGTCGAGGTCAAGGTGCCGGAGGGCAAGACCTACGCCGCCGTGAAAGTAAGGATTCCGGATACGCGGCTGGCGGGAGAGGTGGTCGATGAAACAGGCCGCAAGGCTCCCCGCGCGCTCGTCAGCCTCTATATCAAGGGGAACACCCAGGTCTATGCCGACGAGAAGGGCGAATTCGAGCTCAGGGGAGTGAAGCCAGGGCCCACCGCGATCGAAGCAGAGGACGGGCCGCGCACCACCGGCCCCGTGGAAATCGTCGTGGAGGAGAACCGCGAAACGCCGCGGGTCCGGCTGGTCCTGCGAGAGGTGCTCACCATCCGAGGACGCGTCTTCTCGAGCCTGGGACCAACGCCCGGAGCCCAGTTGAACGGTTTTCCGGCCGTGGACCAGGTGGGATACTCCAGCAGCTTCGAAGTGGTGACGGGCCCGGACGGCGGTTTCCTTCTCAAGCTGCCGGTCTCGACTCAGCGAGTCAACCTTCTGGTCTTCGCGCCGGGCTTCGCCATGCGGATGATGAGCGTCGCCGTCGAGCGCGACCGTCCTCTGGAGATCGCCGTCGAGCCCACGGGCGGAACCCTCGTGCTCGAATTGCCGGCCGATGCAGAACCGCCGCCCCTTCTGGCGCACGCCGGCGCGTTCACCTTTCCTCTCTTCTTGCAACGCTGGGCAACCTTGCAGGGAGCCGTCCAGGTTCCCGGCAGGCTCACTCTGCCGAACGTAGAGCCAGGTGCTTACAGCCTGTGCGTCCGTGCCTC
>DATBGJ010000697.1:0-4063 GCA_036558045.1 Thermoanaerobaculia bacterium | reverse complement strand
CCGTCGGTGAAAAGGACGCTGAACAGAGCCAGTTCGGTGAAACGGGACAAGGCCGGGTCCGGTGCCTCGATCCGCAGTACTCCCGAGACGCCCTCGCCGAGCACGCAGCCTGCCAGCAGGAAGAGGACCGCGGTCGAAAGCACGCTGCGTTGAGCCAGGCTCGAAAGCAGCACGGCGATCAGCAGAGTCACGGCGAAGGCGAGCAGGGCGAGCATCAGCCTCGGCCGGCCTCGCCACGCGCTCTTGAGGCTGGATCGCTCACGGTCGCGGATTGCATGACCCTTCGCCGCTTTCGTTGCCGAGGTAGACTCTACCGTAAGCCTGCCGGCGTCCCTTCTGGATAGATAAGGATGGTCGCCTGGCGGCGGAGCGGTACCGGCCATGTTTCGGATACGCCGCATCCACGACGACATCCTGCCGGTGGATCAGGAGGCGATCCGCCAGGCCCAGGAGCTGTTGTCCGCCGTGTTTTCGGGAGTCTCGCCCTCCGAGTTCGAGCGCATCCCGGATTGGCTCCGCAACCCCTTCCGCCGGCGGTTCCTGACGCGGCTGCTGGTGGCCGAACAGCCGGCCGGGCCGCTTCTCGGCTGCGCCCTCGTCCTCTGGGAGCCGGAGCTGCGTTTCTGCTATCTCGACTACATCGCCTCGGCCCGCGGCCTGACGGGGCGCGGGGTGGGCGGCGCACTGTACCAGCGGGTGAGGGAAGACGCGCTGGCGCTCGGCGCCGGGAGTCTCCTCTTCGAGTGCCTGCCGGACGATCCGGCGGTCTGCGCCGAGCCGGAACTGATGGCGGAAAACGCCGCCCGGCTGCGGTTTTACGAGAGCTTCGGTGCACGGCCTATCGCCGGCACGGCCTATGAAACCCCGCTGAGCCCGCGGGATACCTGCCCTCCTTATCTGGTCCTGGACGGCCTCGGCACGGCGGAGCCGCTGCGGCGCGAAGCCGCCCGCAAAATCGTGCGCGCCGTGTTGGAAGGCAAGTACGGCCATCTCTGCCCTCCCGAGTACGTGGAGCGCGTGGTGTCGTCCTTCCGGGACGACCCGGTCCGCCTGCGGGAGCCGCGGTACGTCAAAGCCAGCCGGCCGCCGCTGCGATCCGCACGGGCGGCGGGAGAACGCGTCCGGCTGGTGGTCACCGACCGCCACGCCATCCATCACGTGCGCGAGCGCGGTTACGTCGAAGCTCCGGTGCGGGTATCGGTCATCCTGTCGCAGATCGAAGGGGTAGGGCTCTGCGAGAGGGTCGCGCCCCGCTCCTATCCGGAAAAGCACGTTCTGGCGGTGCATGATCGGGCTCTCATCGATTTCCTGCGCCGGGCCTGCGGCAGAGTGCCGCCGGGCCAGTCCGTCTACCCTTACGTCTTCCCGCTGCGCAACGCCGCCCGGCCGCCCAAGGATCTGCTCGTGCGCGCCGGCTACTGGTGCATTGACACGTTCACGCCGCTCAACCGAAACGCCTGGCCGGCGGCCCGGCGCGCCGTGGACTGCGCGCTCACGGCGGCGGACGAGGTGCTCGCCGGCCAGCGCTTCGCTTATGCCTTGGTGCGCCCGCCCGGGCACCACGCGGAGCGGCGGGCGTTCGGCGGCTTCTGCTATCTCAACAACGCGGCCATCGCGGCCCACTACCTGAGCGCCCGGGGACGCGTGGCCGTCCTCGACGTGGACTACCACCACGGCAACGGCCAGCAGGACATCTTCAATGAGCGCAGCGACGTATTGACGGTCTCCATCCACGGCGACCCCGGGTTTGCCTACCCGTACTTCAGCGGCTTCGCGGACGAACGGGGTCAGGGGCCGGGCGAAGGCTTCAATCTCAATCTGCCGCTGCCCGAGAGCGTCAAAGGACCGCGCTACCGCAAGGCCCTGGAACAGGCCCTCGAAGACATTGCCGCCTTCCGGCCCCTGGCGCTCGTCGTGGCGCTGGGCCTGGATCCGGCGAAAGGCGATCCCACGGGCACTTGGCTGCTGACGGCGCGGGACTTCGAGGCGAACGGCAGGATGATCGGAGAGATGGGCCTGCCCACCCTCATCGTGCAGGAGGGCGGCTACCGCACGCGCACCCTCGGCCTGAACGCCCGGCACTTCCTCGCCGGCTTCCTCGCCGCCGCGCGCCGGCGCTGACCGGCCCGCGGGGAGGCCTTCATTGCCTTCCTCCTTCGTCGTCGGCCGATGCCGTAGCCGTGAAGGCGGTTTCTGTGCCGAGAACGAGCCTGATCTCGGCGGCCGGGCCAGCGGCCTCCGCCGGGGCCGGAACGCGCGCCAGCCGTTCCGCCGCGATCCGCCAGCGGCCCGCCAGATAACCCTCGATCGCCTGCGCCCGCTCCTCGGCGATGCCCTCCCGTTCTCCCGCCGCGGCGAGGGCCGCGACCTCCATGCGGAGCGCCGGATGCTCATCGAGGAGCTCGCCCACGGCATCCAAGGCCGCAGCGGCCTCGCTGGCGAGCTCCACTTCGTTGCGGCGGAAGGGAATCGATCCTTGCGCGGCTGCGATCCTGGCGAGGCTCACCTCCGTGCCGGGCTCGCCGATCCGGCTTCCGGCCTCGTCGGCGATGACGAACTGCGCATCCGGTCCGATGTCCCGGTCGCTCAGGTAGAACAGCGTCAGCCGCAGGGGCCGGCCGGGGCTGAGCGCCACCTGGTAATCGGTCAATTGCGCCGGCGGCGGCAGGCGTATCTCCCGCAGCGCGCCGTCGACGATCTGCAGGAGACCGGCGTGCAGCTCGGCGGGCGTCGGCGCCGCCTTTGGAGCCGGCGCTTCCCGTTCGCGGCTCGCCAGCTCGGCCGACGTGGTCGGGACCTCGATGAGCTGGAGGTCCACCGACGCCGGCTGCCGGTGCATCTCGTGCGCGAGGGCACGCACGAGCTCGGCTTTCTCCGCCGCCGTATAGGATCTTCTGGTGAATACGCGGAGCTGCAACCTGAGGCGGCCAGCCTGGTCGGTAGCGGCGATCTGGCCCAGATACGAGCGCGGCCGGCCATTGGGCAGGACGGCGAACCGTTGCTGCCAGATCCTGGCGGTGGCGAGCTGAAGCCGGTTCTCTTCCCTCTTCTTCGCGATCTCGGACCGCAGCTCATTGAAGGACCGGCTGAGAGGATGCCAGATGAGCAGCAGCAGTCCGCAAACCAGGACGAACCGGCCGGTGAGGCTGCCGAGCACGGGGAGCCTCACGGAGACGGGGAGCCGTCCCAGGAATCCCGGCCTGCCCTCCCTCCCGGCCTCTCTGGCGGCTCGCCGCGCGCGCTCCCGCGCGCCGCGAGGGGCGACCCGCAAGGCCAGGAAGACCAGCATGGCCGTGAAAGTGATCGCCACGAGGTTGGTGAGGAACAGCAGGCTGCCCCCGCGGGCCACCCGCATTCCCTCCGCCGAGTCCAGGCTCACCGCGACTCCCAGGCCGTATCCCGCGACGCAAAGGGGAGGCATCAGGGCGACCGCGATCGCCACGCCGGGGATGGAGGTCGCCACGCCTTTGGCCTCCTTGCAGACGGCCAACGAGCCGACGGCTCCGGAGAGCAGTGCCACGAACAGGTCCAGGGTCGTAGGCCGTACGCGGGCGGCGATCTCGGCCGTGATCTCCTTGAAGGGCAGCAGGCTCACCAGGATCAGGGCGGAGAAAACGGCGAGCAGGCAGCTCAGCGCCAGGTTCAAGAGGGCGCGCGCTCCCAGCTCGAGATCGCCCGCGGCAAGCGCCAATCCGGCGGCGAGGATCGGGCCCATGAGAGGCGAGATCAGCATGGCGCCGATGATGACCGCCGGGCTGTCGAGTGCCAGCCCGAGCGTGGCGATGGCGGCGGAGAACAGGATCTGCAACCAGTAGCTCGGATCCGCGAGGGTCGCGGACCGGGAGACCTCGGAGTAGATCTGCTGCTTGCGCTCCTTGGTGATGCCGATACTGCTCGCGAACCGTTCCCAGAGGTCGCGAGTTGGAGGCTGCTTCGACACGCGAGAAGGCTCTGCTGTCGTCATGAAGGTTCGCATCCGGGGTTCACTGCTTCGGCGTTCCGGGGCGCAACCGCCGCCGGCTAGCATACGATAGGCCGGGAGCGGGCGGGCGCGCGGTTGAGA
>DATBGJ010000696.1:0-3952 GCA_036558045.1 Thermoanaerobaculia bacterium | reverse complement strand
GGGGGCCAGGGGGTGAGGTTTCGGAGGGCAGGACGCCCAAGCTACGCCAAGACCCTCGACATGCGCTCGAGCCCTTCTTTGAGCTCGGCGCGCGAACAGGCGAAGGAGAGGCGGATGTGGTCGTCGGCGCCGAAGGCGGCGCCGGGGACGACGATGACGCGCGCCTGCTCGAGCAGGAACTCGGTGAGCTCGACAGAGCCCTGCCGGCCGGGTCCGTAGCAGGCGGCGACGTGGGGAAAGGCATAGAACGCGCCGTCGGGCGGACGGCAGCGGAACCCCGGCAGCTCGTTGAGGCCGGGGATGAACATCTCGCGGCGCGCCTGGTACTCGGCGATCATCGCCTCCACCGCGGGCTCGGCGCAGCGCAGCGCCTTGAGGGCGCCCACCATGGCGAACGAGGTGGGATTCGAGGTGGCGTGGCTCTGGATGATCTCGACGGCGCGCACGATGGCCGGCGGGCCGAGCAGATAGCCGATCCGCCAGCCGGTCATCGAGTAGGTCTTGGAGAAGGAGCCCACCAGGACGACCGTCTCCGGAAACTCGGCGGCGAGCGCGGCGGCGCTGGCGTGCGGCACGCCGTCGTAGACGAAGCGGGCGTAGGTCTCGTCCGAGATCACCAGCAGGCCGCGCTCGGCGGCGAAGGTCACGATCCGGCGCAGGTCCTCGGCCGCCACCACGCCGCCGGTGGGATTGCAGGGAGCGTTGAGGAGGATGGCGCGCGTGCGCTCGCCGACGGCGTCGAGGAGCGGTCCGGCGTGGATGCGGAAGCCGTCTTCCACCGAGGTCGGAACCTCGACGGGACGGGCGCCGGCGAAGCGCACCTGCTCAGGCAGGCTGACCCAGCAGGGGGAGGGGATCACGACCTCCTGCCCCTCCTCGAAGACGGCCAGCGCGAGCTCGAAGAGCGCCGCCTTGCCGCCGACGGTGATCACCGACTGCGCGCCGGTCCATGGCGAGCCGTAGCGCCGCCGGTAGTGCTCGGCCACCTCGGCGCGCAGCTCGGGGATGCCGCTGCCGGGCGTGTACTTGGTGAACCCCTCGGCGAGAGCGCCGCAGGCGGCCTCCACGGCGACCGCCGGCGAGGGGAAATCGGGCTCGCCGGCGCCGAAATCGACGATCGACTCCCCCCGGGCCTTGAGCTCGGAGGCGAGGCGCGAGACCCGCAGCGTGGCGGACTCGCCGATCGAGGACGCGCGACGGGAGAGCTTCACGGCGGCGGATGGTATCACCGGGGCCAGCCCTGATGGCGCCTCGGCCTTCGGGAGGATCTACCCTTCGAAGCCTCACCCCCTGTCCCCCTCTCCCTGACGGGCGAGGGGGGACGAGACCGAAATGCTGGAGCGTGTAGGGTGCGCTCTGCGCACCATAACGGACCTTCAAGATGCGCACAGCGCATCCTACGGGCAAGATCCCTTCGCAGGCGTCCCCCCTCGCCCGTCAGGGAGAGGGGGACAGGGGGTGAGGCTTCGGAGCGCAGACCGCCCCCATTCACCAAGATCCGTATGGACCAGGTCCCCCAGCGAATAAAATACCCCCACCGCCTGTTTCCGCGCAGGGGGAGATCCCATCATGAAACCGACCCGTTTACTGGCGCCATTCTTCTGTCTGCTCGCCTTCGCCGGGGGAGCGGCGGCGCAGCTCAAGCCGGAGCAGAAGGCGTCGCTCGTCCTCAATGCCGACCGCACCGCGTACGACGCGGGAGCTCCCGCCCGCGTGGCCGCCCTGGTGACCATCGAGCCGGAGTGGCACGTCAACAGCAACAAGCCCACCTTCGACTACCTGATCCCCACCGTCCTCACGCTCGAGCTGCCCGCGGGGTGGACGCAGGACCGGATCCGCTATCCGAAGGCAGCGATGAAGCGCTTCGCCTTCGCCGACCAGCCGCTGGCCGTGTACGACGGCGACGTGGTGATCGTGGCGGACCTCAAGGTGCCGGCCGGCGCCAAGGCGGGGGCGTATCCCGTCCACGGCTCGCTGCGCTACCAGGCGTGCAACCAGTCGCAGTGCCTGCCGCCGGTGAGCGCCAAGGCGGAGGTTCAGCTCACCCTGGGTCCGGGCGGCAAGCCGCAGCATGCCGACCTCTTCGCCAAGGTGGACGAGGAAAGCCGCAAGGGCACCGCCGCGGTGAAACCCGGGCCTCCCAAGACGGGAGGCGGTTTGTTCGTGATGCTGCTCCTCGGCGTCGTCGGCGGGCTGATCCTCAACGTCATGCCGTGCGTGCTGCCCATCCTCTCGCTCAAGGTCTTCGGCCTCGTGCGCAGCGCCGGCCACGGCCACGCCGAGGTGGCGCGCGGCGCGCTGGCGACGGCGGCCGGCATCCTGGTGTCGTTCTGGGCGCTGGCGCTGGCGGCCATCGCGGCGCACGCCGCGGGCGCGGCGGTGGGCTGGGGAATCCAGTTCCAGCGGCCGGGCTTCGTGGCCTTCCTCGCCGTCGTGGTGGTGCTCTTCTGCCTCAACCTCTGGGGCCTCTTCGAGATCCCGCTGCCGCAGCGGCTGGCGCGCGTCGGCGCCGGCGGACCGCGTGAAGGCCTGGCCGGGCATTTCGTCTCCGGCCTGTTCGCGACGCTGATGGCCACGCCCTGCTCGGCGCCGTTCCTCGGCACGGCGATCGGCTTCGCGCTGGCGCAGCCGCCGGCGATCGTGCTCGCCGTGTTCACGGCGCTCGGCGCCGGCATGGCGCTCCCCTACCTGCTCGTCGCGGCGGCGCCGGGCGTCGCGCGTCTGCTGCCGAAGCCGGGAGCCTGGATGGATACCGTACGCGGCGTCATGGGCTTCCTGCTCGCGGGCTCGGCGGTGTGGCTGTTCTACGTCCTCTCGCTGCAGGTGTCGCCGGAGCAGCTCGCGGCCATCCAGCTCGGGCTCCTCGGCATCGCCCTCTTCACCTGGATGCAGCGCCGGCTCGGCGCCGGCAAGGTGCTGCGCAGCGCGGCCGCCGTAGGCGTCCTCGCCGCGATCGCCGTCACCCTCGTGGCCGCGGTCCGGGAGCCGGGCGTCGTCGCTCAGCGCGCGGCCGGCGAGCCGGCCGGCTTGATTCCCTGGGAAGCCTGGGACCGCGCCAGGGCCGAGTCCCTCGCCGCCGGCGGCCAGCTCGTCTTCGTCGACGTCACCGCGGCCTGGTGCTTCACCTGCAAGGCGAACGAGCGGCTGGTGCTCAACACGCCCGAGGTGGCCCAGGCCTTCGAGGAGAACGAGGTGGTGCCGATGAAGGCCGACTGGACGAACAAGAACGACGAGATCGCCGCCTTCCTCGCCGAGCACGGCCGCTACGGCATTCCCTTCTATCTGCTCTACCGTCCAGGCAGGGAGCCGCACGTCTTCAGCGAGCTGCCGAGCAAGGACGGGCTGGTGCAGACCGTGCGCGAGGCGGCAGGCGGGCGGCCGATCGCGCAGCGATAGGATTCATGTACGACGGCCTCCCTCGCCCGGCGCTTCCGCACCGGGCTACCCAGACGTCGCCCAGAGGGCGAAAACTGGGAGTTTATTATCGCTTCGGAGAAGCGACGTTTCGATAGCCCGGTGCGGAAGCGCCGGGCAGGGAGAGACGATGGGGGACTTCGAGGATTTCTCGCAGAGCTTGCCGGTCAAGCTGCCGATCACCGACGTGCTGGACCTCCACAGCTTCCGGCCGGCGGACGTGCCGGACGTGGTGCGCGAGTGGCTCGACGCCGCCTACGAGGCCGGGTTCCACTTCGTACGCATCGTCCACGGCAAGGGCATCGGCGTGCAGCGGAAGACGGTGCGCAAGCTGCTGGCGCGCGATCCGCGGGTGGAGGATTTCGGCGACGCGCCCCTGGAAGCGGGAGGCTGGGGCGCCACCTGGGTGAAGCTGCGTTAGGCGCGTAGCCCATGCGCCCGCTGCTCGCCGCCTTCCGCCGGGGCCGCGGCCGGCTCGCCCGCCTCGCCGGACGGCCGCCCGTCCATTTCGTCTACAGCCAGCGCTACCAGATCGAGC
>DATBGJ010000695.1:0-4753 GCA_036558045.1 Thermoanaerobaculia bacterium | reverse complement strand
GGGAGCCCCTGCCCCGCGAAGAAGAGTTCCCCGCTGTCTATCGCTGGCTCGCCCGCGAGCCGTCCGTCAAGGCCCTCGTCGAGCTGCCCATCTCCACGGACGCGCGGGAGACCCGCTACATCTATTTCTCCACGCTGCACTGGAAGCCGCTCGCCAACGGCTTCAGCGGCTACTTTCCGGAGAGCCACCGGCGGCTCACTGAAACGATCAGGATTCTGCCGGACCAGAGGGGGCTCGACCTGCTGCGGGATCTCTGGATCTCTCACATCGTGGTCCACGCGGAAAGCCAGATCCGGCAGCGGGCGCTGCGGCAGTGGGAGGCGCGGTTCGCGGGGCGCGAGGTCGAGCGGGTCTACAGCTCCGGGCGGATCTCGGTCTATCGGCTGCTCGGCGCCCCCAGCTCCAGGAACCCGAAGCGCGCCGGCTTGTGAAAATCCGCCGGCCGGGTGAGGGTGGGCGACCAGCAACTGAATTCGGGCTCGCCGTCGCGCGGCCGCTCGATGCGGTAGAGGTTGGCGCGCCAGATCCGCGGCAGCTCTCCTGGCGGGCTGATCGCAGTCCATGGTATCGAGAGGATCGCCCACCAGTCCTGCCGCTCCGTTCCGCGTCCGGCCGACCAGCGCAGGCCGGGGCAATCCCAGGCCGGATCGGCTTCCATGTCGGCCCGCAGCGAGGTGGGATTGTGGATGCGGGCATCGAACAGGGTGCCCAGCGGGCTCACCTCGAATTCGAAGTACCGTGCGGGGTCCTCCCCTCCCGGCGCCAGGAAGACTTCTACCGCCTCCTCCTCGTAGAGCGGATCGTCGCGCCGGCTGTACGTGCCCCAGGCGTCGCGGTCCGCGCAGTCGAAGCGCACGTGGAGCGCCGTTTCATCGCTGTAGAGGCGCACCCTCGTCTGCTGCCGCGCGGGACCGCTGCCGTCGGCGAGGATGAAGGGCGTGAGCGCCGGCAGGTTTTCCCAGCCTCGGGACGTAGGAGCCGGAGGAACGCGCCAGCGGGGGAGGTCCATGGCGGAGGATTGTAGCCGCGATAAAAGGACCTCAAGGACTGCAAAGACTGCAAGGACAGGTGACGTTCGAAGGAGCCTTTTTGTCCTTGCCGTCCTTGGAGTCCTTGTCGTCCTTTGCCGGGAGAGAGGGCCGCCCTGCGGTAGACTCCCCGCCGGTTCCCGCCATGCCCAAACCCTTTCTCACAGAAGAATCCAAGGCGGCGCTCGCGGAGGCCGTGCGCGCCGTCGAGTCATGCAGCAGCGCCGAGCTGGTGGTGGCGGTGCGTCCGCGCTCGGGCTCCTATCTGCACGCGGACCTCATCGCCGGCATCGTCGCGGCATGGGCGGCGCTCGCCGTGCTGCTCTACTCGCGGTGGCCCTTCGGGCTGATCTGGTTTCTGATCGATCCCGTGATCGTGGGCGCGCTGGCGGGCTTCGCCGCCTCCCGCAGCGACCTCGTCCGCCGGGCGCTCACGCGGCGAGGAGCGCGCCGTTGGCGGGTGGAGACCGCGGCGCACGCCACCTTCGTCGAGCGGCGCATCCACGGCACCGGCGGGCGCACGGGCATCCTCCTCTACGTCTCGGTCCTGGAGCGGGAGGCCGCGATGGTGGTCGACGTCGGCGTCGAGGCGCTCGCCGCCACGGACGCCTGGCGGAAGGCTGCTGCCGAGATCGAAGCGGCGGTGCGGGCCGGCGCCGACGGCGCCGCCGTGGCGGAGCGGCTCCGGGGCCTCGCGGTGATTCTGGCTCCCGCCCTGGCGCGCAGCGCCTCCGACGTCGACGAGCTGGCGAACGAGGTGTGCTAGCCGTGAAGCCGCCCCGTACGCGAGCAGTCACCTGGATCGTCGGCGCGCTGGTCCTCGCGTCGTTGCTGCTCTTGCCGGCGGCTGTCCAGGCCCGGCCGGGCGGCGGCGAGGGCTACTCGGGCGGCGGCGGCGGGGGAGGCGGCGACGGCGGCTTCGTCTTCCTGCTGATCCGCCTGTGGATCCAGTTCGTGATCGCCTATCCGGCGGTCGGCGTGCCGGCGACGATCGCGATCATCGCCATCGTCGTCGTCTACCGGCGGCGCAAGGCCCGGATGGGACCGCAGAGCTGGGACTCGGCCCCTCCCAAGGCGCCGCCCGGCAGGCGGGCCGTGCACGACCTCGACGCCATCCGCGACCAGGACCCGGAGTTCTCGGTGGTGCTCTTCGAGGACTTCGCCTACGCGCTCTTCGCCCGCGCCCACCAGGCCCGCTCCAGCCAGCGCGACCTCGAATCCCTCTCGCCCTATCTGGGACCCGCGGCGCGGAGCCACCTCGCGCAGCGCCGGCCGGTGGGCGCGCCGGTCTCCGGCGTCGTCATCGGCGCCATGCGCGTCATCGACCTGTCGATTCCCGCGTCCGCCACCGCCGCCTCGGCCGCCGGGACTCCCCAGGTGAGGGTGGACCTCGAGTTCGAGGCCAACATGACGGTCGGCATGGCCGGCGCGGAGCACACGCAGTACGTGCAGGAGCGCTGGCGGCTGATGCGCAACGCCGGCGTGCGGAGCAAGCCGCCAGCGCAGGTGCGCTCCTTCCAATGCCCCAACTGCGGCGCGCCTTTCGGCCCTGAAGGAGGCGACCGCTGCGAGTACTGCGGCCAGGTGGTCTCCGGCGGCCGCTTCGACTGGAGCGTGGAGACGATCGAGCTCATCCGCATCGAGGAGCGCCCTCCCGCCCTCACCTCGAACGTGCAGGAGGTAGGGACCGACTGGCCGACGATCTCGCATCCGTCGCTCAACGCCCGTTGGGCGGAGCTGGCGCGCGAGGATCCGGCCGTCACTCAAGCTGCGCTCGACGCGCGGCTGCGCCTGATCTATGGCGAGCTGAACGCCGCCTGGTCCCGCCGCGACCTCGGCGGCGCCCGCCCTTACGTCTCGGACGGCCTCTTCGACTATCTCGAATACTGGGTCACCGCCTACGAGCGCCAGGGTCTGCGCAACGTGCTGGAGGGGATGCGGATCGTCGAGTGGAAGACGGTGAAGGTGCTCCGCGACCGCCACTTCGACTCGCTCACCGTGCGGCTCTGGGGCTCGGGCCGCGACTACACCGTCCGCCAGGCGACGGGCGACGTCGTCTCCGGCGATCCCAAGCACGACCGCGTCTACTCCGAGTACTGGACGCTGATCCGCGGCGCGGGCGTGCGCGGCGCGCCGCGCAGCGACAAGAGCTGCCCCAATTGCGGCGCGCCGCTCGACGTCAACATGGCCGGCCAGTGCGAGCACTGCGGCGCCAAGATCACCAGCGGCGAGTTCGACTGGGTCCTCTCGAAGATCGAGCAGGACGACTCGTATACGGGGTAGCCTCTATTCCTTCTTGCACTCGCCGTCGTGGTCCTTCTGCACCCCGGCGGCGCGCCTCTCGCAGTCGTTGCCGTAGGTCTTGCCATCGCAGCCGCAGACCGGCTTGTACTCCTTCGTGCACATCTCCGGCTTGACCACGCAGACGCCCTGGAAGTCCGCTCCATGACAGTGGCCGGCCGGCAGGTCGCAGAACTGCCCCTCCGGGCACTTGATGCCCTGGATGCCGCCGCAGACCTGCCCCTTGCTCCCTCCGTACCCTCCCGAGTTGGCGGCACACGCCAGGCTGGCGAGCGCCAGGACCAGGACGAGATACACAAGCTTTCTCATGAGTCCCTCCTTTCAAGCAACGATGAAGTATACCCTGAGAGAAGCTCCGTTCTCTCCTCCGGGGTGAGGAACGCCGCCGCCACCGCGTTCTCCTGCAGGCGGCGGAGCTCGGCCGCGGAGAGGCCCAGCTCTTCCATGGCCACCCGGTACTCGTGCGCGAGGTCGATGCCGCTGATGCTGGGGTCGTCCGTGTTGAGGGTGACGGCGAGGCCGCGGCGCAGGAGAGCCGGCAGGGGATGCGAGCGGTAGTCCGCCACCGTGCTCGTCTGCAGGTTGCTCGTGGGGCAGACCTCCAGGGCGATGCGGCGCTCGGCCAGCAGCTCCAGGACGGCGGTATCCTCGACGGCGCGGACGCCATGGCCGATGCGCTCGGCGCCGAGCTCCTCCACGGCCTGGCGCACGCTCCAGGCGCCGGCCGCCTCGCCGGCGTGGACGGTGGCGCACAGGCCGGCCTCCCGCGCTTCCTGGAAGTGTCGCACGAAGAGCTCGCCCGGGAAGTTGGCCTCGTCGCCCGCCAGATCGAGCGCCACCACGCCGCGGTCCCGGCCGCGGATGGCCGCCGCCAGCTCGACGCGCCCGATCTCCGGTCCGTAATGGCGGGAGATGATGCCGATGAGCTTCGCCTTGACCGGAATCCTGCCGCGTGCCTCTTCCAGGGCGTCGCACGCGGCTTCCACGACGCCGGCGGTGTCGAGCCCGTGCTCCTCGCCCATGAAGTACGGGCTGAAGCGCAGCTCGATGTAGTCGATGCCCTCGCGCGCGGCGTCCTCCAGGTTCTCGCGCACGATGCGCCGCACGGCGTCGTAGTCCGCCATCACCCGCTTCAGCAGCGCGAACTTGGCGATGAAGGCCATGAGGCTGGGCTCGCGCTCGGTGATCTGGACGTGCGGCCGCAGCCCCTCCACCGTCCACGCCGGCAGCGTGAGGCCGTGCTGCCGCGCGAGGTCCAGCACGGTCTCGATGCGGACGTTGCCGTCCAGGTGGCGGTGCAGCTCGACCAGCGGATAGCCGTCGCGCATGGCGCAATCTTATGCAGAGATCGCCTCGCGCGTCCGTCTACCAGTGCGGTCCCCTTTTGCCAGGAGTCATCTTGCTGAAACCGCGAGCCGCTCACC
>DATBGJ010000694.1:0-4123 GCA_036558045.1 Thermoanaerobaculia bacterium | reverse complement strand
TCCCTTTCCCCTCTACTACATCCCTTTCGTGGGCGTGGCCACCGCCAAGTACTACGAGCTGTTGCGCGTGCTCGTGACCTGGGTTGCAAGACACGTGTTCCAGGTCGACGTCACCCTGCTGGCGAACGGCAGTGGGGACAGCACCTTCAACTACGTGCAGCTGTTCTGTTTTCTGGTCCTGGCGGCAACGGCGACACTCGTCTGGAGCCTCCTCGACAGGAAGCGCCGCAACTACGCGCGGCTCCACGAGTGGCTGCGCGTCCTCGTCCGCTTGTCGCTCGCCACGGCCATGGTCACGTACGGCGGTATCAAGCTCATCCCGACGCAGTTCCCCGCCCCGCCTCTCGACCGCCTCCTCCAACCCTTCGGCGACGCCTCGCCGATGGGCCTCTTGTGGACCTTCATCGGCGCCTCGAAGGCCTACCAGAGCTTTTCAGGCGCCGCCGAGATGCTCGGCGGCCTGCTCCTCATCGGCCGCCGCACCACGCTGCTCGGCGCGCTCGTCTCGATCGGCGTCGTCGGCAACGTGGTCATGCTCAACTTCAGCTACGACGTGCCGGTAAAGCTCTATTCGGCCCACCTGTTCCTCATGGCCGTCTTCCTGGTGGCGCCCGACCTGCGCCGGCTCGCCGACTTCTTCCTGTTCAACCGCACCCCCGCGCCCGCCGAGACCCGTCCGCTGTTCCGCCGGGTCTGGCTCAACCGCGTCGTGATGGCCTGCTGCGCGGCGCTCGTGCTGTACACGGCGGGCGAGGCGTTGTACTACTCTTATCAGAGCCTGATCGCGCCCAAGTCACCGCTCTACGGCATCTGGAACGTCGAGGAGGTGGTGATCGACGGGCAGGCTCAGCGGGCGCCGGCCCTGGACGAGAGCCGGTGGCGGCGAGTGGTCTTCGATTCCCCCTCTCGGCTCGCCATCCAGCTCGCGAACCAGCACCGCATCCGCTACAACCTCAATCTGAACCCTCAGAAGAGATTGCTCGAGCTGACCAAACGCGAGGATCCGAAGTGGAAATCCACCCTCTCCTACGAGCGGCTCGGAGCGGACCGCCTCGTCCTCGCGGGAAAGCTGGACGGCCGCCAGGTTCGCGTCAGCCTCCGCCTGGACGCCCAGCCCGACTTCCTGCTCGTTAACCGCGGCTTCCACTGGATCAACGAATATCCGTTCAACCGGTGACGCCGAGCCCCGCCCCGCTCGGTTATCATGGTGCGCAGGAGGACACCATGATCGCCGAGCGAGCGTACGTCCAGGTGGAGGCGCCTGAGCCCACGGCCGCCGAGACGCAGAGCATTGCCCCCGTCCAGTGGGGACTCATCCAACGGATCGCCTTCCGCTTCGTCTGCTGCTACTTCTTCCTTTACATCTTCCCCTTCCCACTGGAGTACATCCCGTTCGTCGACAAGCTCGGCGGCCCCTACCAGAACCTCCTGCACGCGCTCGCCACCTGGGTCGGCAAGCACGTGTTCGGGGTCGAGATCACCGTCTTCACCAACGGCAGCGGCGATACGACGTACGACTACGTGGTGGCGTTCTGCTTCGCGGTGCTGGCCGCGGCGGCGGCGCTCGTCTGGACGCTCCTCGACCGCAAGCGCGCCCATTACACGCGGCTCCACGAGTGGCTGCGCATCTACGTGCGCTTCTTCCTCGCCGTGTCGATGGTCTCCTACGGCGCCTTCAAGGTGCTCCCTTCACAGTTCCCCTCGCCCTCGCTCGATCGCCTGCTCCAGCCGTTCGGCGACGCCTCGCCGATGGGGCTCCTGTGGACGTTCATCGGCGCCTCGCGGGCCTACGAGTTCTTCTCCGGCGCCGCCGAGATGCTCGGCGGGCTGCTCCTCCTCGGCCGCCGCACCGCGCTGCTCGGCGCGCTCGTCTGCATCGGCGTCGTCGGCAACATCGTCATGCTCAACTTCTGCTACGACGTGCCGGTGAAGCTGTATTCATCCCACCTGCTGCTGATGGCCGTCTTCCTGGTGCTGCCGGACGCGCGCCGGCTGGCCAATTTCTTCCTGTTCAACCGCCCGGCGGAACCCGCCGCGATCCGGCCGCTCTTCCGCAACGTCTGGCTCAACCGCGGCGCGCTGGCCCTCCGCACCTTCCTCCTTCTGGGCATTACCGGGCTCGCCCTCACCCAGTCCTACGAGGGCATCCAGGAGTATGGCGACCAAGCGCCCAAGCCGCCTCTCTACGGCATCTGGAACGTCGACGAGCTCACGGTCGACGGCCAGGCGCGTCCGCCCCTGCTCACGGACGACAGCCGCTGGCGGCGCGTGATCTTCGACTACCCCCAGACGGTCTCCGTCCAGCTCATGAGCCAGCGCCGGGTCCGCTACGGCCTCGAGCTGGATCTTCAGAAACAGTTGCTCAAGCTGACGAAGCGCGACGATCCGAAATGGAAAGCTGCCCTCACCTACAAGCACGCCGGCCCGGGGCTCCTCACCCTGGCGGGAACGCTGGACGGCAAGAAGGTCCAGGCCCGGCTCCGTCTGGACAAGAAGCCCGATTTCCTGCTCGTCAATCGGGGCTTCCACTGGATCAACGAATACCCGTTCAACCGGTGAGGGCTAGAACAACAGATTCCCCTCGCCGAGGGTGAAGTCCAGGCCTTTGCCGAGCTTGGCCTTCGCCGCCTTGAGATTGTTGAGGGCCTGCTGGATCAGCGCCTGGCGGGCCTTCGGCGACCGCGCGGCCATGGCGCCGCCGTTCTTGGCGATCGCGTTCTTGAGCAGCGTGACCGAGGGCGCGTACAGCTTCCGCGCGCTGAGCACTTCGACGGCGTCCATGGCTTCGCTGCTGGAGAGGGCGAGCAGCATGTTGACCGTCTCGCGCGTGCCGCCGCCATTGGTCTTCTCGAGCGTCAGGGCGGCGTTGTTGCGCTGGATCGAGATCGCGGAGTTGAACGCCGCGTTGAGCACGCGCAGGAAAGCGGCGACATCGAGGATGTCCTGCTGCGTCAACGGGAGCGCGATGCCTTCCGCCTGCCGGAACGCCTCGGTGGTGTAGTGCGTCACCGCCTGCTCGAGGGTCCCGGCGCTGTTGTTGTGGAAGAACGGCTCGGTGTCGGCCGCCTCGATCAGCGGCGGTAGGTTGAAGGTGCCGATGCCGAAGCAGTCGGGCGTCCCGTTGCCGTCGCAATCGAAATTGGGATTGGCGGCCGTGCCGAAGCCGCCGTCGTGCGGATGGGGCTCGGTCGCCTGGCTGGGGTCGGCGGCCCTTTCGACGCCGTGCCGGAAGTTGGGGTTGAAGTTGCCGAAGGTCGCGCCGGCGTTGAAATGGCAGCCGCCGCAGCCGGCGGTGAAGAACCGGAGCTTGCCGGTCTGGACGGCGGGGTTGCTGAACGTGACGTTGAAGAGATTGTCGAGGTTGTTGAGGCGGCCGGTGGACAGCATGAAGGCTTCCAGGTCGTCGAGCTCGGCGTCGGTGGGCGGCACGAAATCCGTGCCTTCCACGCGGTTGAGGCGCCTGGTGAAGTGCTGCTTCACGGCCGCGGCCGCGAGCTGGCGGAGCGTGCCGACGTCGCCGCCCCAGCCCGTGCTCTGGGGCTCGCCGATCGAGGTGGCGAGCGAGAGCGCGTGCGGCACTCCGCGCATGACGAACTTGCTCGTGGGGTTCTCGAAGCCGTCGACGTTCATCAGGATCTGGGCGTGGCCGCGCATCAGCGCCGGCCGCTCGAGGCCGGGTACGCCGCCGGCTTCGGGCGGCTGCTCGGCGATGAACAGCTTGTCGTCGGCGGGCAGCGTGGAGATGAATTCGAGATCGAGCCCCAGGTTGTTCTCCGCCCGGTGACAGGTGGCGCAGGTGCGGCCGTTGCCGCCGAAGGTGCCGCGGAAGAAGAGGTCCGCGCCGTTGCCGACCGCCTGGCTCACCAGTCCATGGTCGACGAGGACCTCCGTCGAACCGGCTTCCGCCGCGCGGGGGCTCAGCCAGGAGAGCAGGGAGTCCGGCCCGAACAGCCGGGCGTTCCTCTCGCGCGCCGTCTCCGCCTCCACGCGGGTGCGGGTGTAGAGGCGCTCGAAGTACGGCCGCGAGCCGACCAGGACGCTGCTCTCCGCCGGCGTTCGGCCGGGCCGCGAGATCACGACGAGATCGAGCTCGAAGCCGCGGAAGAAGCGCGGCGCGAGAGCG
>DATBGJ010000693.1:0-3482 GCA_036558045.1 Thermoanaerobaculia bacterium | reverse complement strand
TGCTCGGCGGCGATCCGGACCTCTTCGTGGCGCCTCATTGGGTGAGGGTTCGCCTGTTGGATCCGGAGACGCTGGAGGAGGCTCCGGCCGGCACTCCCGGTCTGATCGCCGTCTTCGACCTCGCCAACCTGGGCTCGGCGGTCCACCTGCTGACCGAGGATCTCGGGATTGTCGAAGGGGATGGATTCCGCCTCCTCGGCCGCGCCGCCGGAGCGGAGCTGCGGGGTTGCTCGTTGGTGGTGGAGGAGCTGCGGGGAGGATGAATGCTCCGCGACGCCTTTCTCCCTTCCAGCCTGGCCCGTTCCGCTGAGCCCCATCTGCGGCGGGTGGAAGGGCCCGCTCCGTATCTGGCCGCGCGGTGGACCCCGGAATCGCTGGGAAAGCTGACGGCGGCCCTGCAGGCAGGAGCCGCGCCGCTGCGGGAGATTCCGGAGGAGGACCTGCTCGCCGCCTGGGGGGATACGGTCGCCACCTTCCTGCGGCCCGGCTCGCTGGAGCGCCGCGCCCTCGCTCCTGCCCTGGCGAGGCTGTGTGGCCTCTCGCGGGAAGGCCTGAAGGCGGGGCTCGAAGCGGTGCTGGGAGGCGTGCGGCGTGAGCATGCGGCGACGCTGGCGCTCCAGGCTTCACAGCCCGCGCCCGCGGCGGCCGGTCCGGTGCTGGCCGTCCTCGCCTCGAACCTGCCGGGATTGGCCGTCCAGCCCCTGCTGCCGGCGCTGCTCCTGCGGCGGCCGGTGCTGCTGAAGTCCCCCTCGGCCGAGCCGCTCTTCGCGCCGGCTTTCCTGGCGGCGCTGGCCCGCCGCGAGCCTCGGCTCGCCGGCGCCGTGGCCGGGGCCACATGGCCGGGAGGCGATGTCGAGCTGGAGGCGCCGGTGCTGGCGAGGGTGGGAACGGTCCTCGCCTACGGCGAGCGCGAAGCGCTGGACGATCTCGAACGCCGGGCGCCGGGCAGGGTG
Source organism: Thermoanaerobaculia bacterium (assembly GCA_036558045.1). Taxonomy (GTDB): domain Bacteria; phylum Acidobacteriota; class Thermoanaerobaculia; order Multivoradales; family UBA5704; genus DATARR01. The sequence goes on along the minus strand of DATBGJ010000693.1, from coordinate 2,529 downwards.
ATCGGCTACGGTCCCAAGACCAGCCTGGCGGTGATCGGCAAGGACGCCGACGCGCGGGAAGCGGCCGAGGGCCTGGCGCGGGACGTGGCCCTCTTCGACCAGCGCGGCTGCCTGTCGATCGCGGCCGTCTACACGGCCGGGGACGCGGCGGTTCTCGCCGCCAGGCTCGCCGACGCGCTCGCCGACCTCGCCCGCCGCTGGCCTCCCGGAAAGCCGGCGCGGCCGGTCCTGGCGGCGGTGCAGCATCTGCGTCTGGAAGCCGAGATGCGCGGCCTGTGGCAGTCCTCGCTGCCGTTGCGGGACGGCACGGTGATCGTGGAAGCCGATGCGGAATTCCGGCCGTCGCCGGGATTGCGGACCGTGCGCATCCATCCCCTGGAGGATCTGTCGAAGCTGCCCGGCTTGCTGGCGCCCTGGCGCGGCCGGCTTCAGGGAGCGGCGCTGGCGGGGGAGGAGGCCTGGCGGCTGGCGCGGCCGCTGGCGCGGCTGGGGATCTCCCGCTGCGCGCCGCCCGGCGAGCTGCAGTCGCCGGACGCCACGTGGCACAACGGCGGGATCGATCCCCTGGAGGCCCTGGCTACTTTCCCTTCGCGGCCGTGCCGTTGACGATCTTGTTGATCTGCACCTCGGGAGCCGACCAGCTCTCGCCGATTATACGGCCCATCTCCTTGCCGTCGATGTAGACGATCCCGGTCGGCACGCCGCCGATCTTCAGCCGCTTGACCTCCGGGTCCTGCCAGGCCGCGGGCGGTTTCGGCAGTCCGAAGTACTCGAACTTGACGAGCGAGCCCTGGAGCGAGTCCTCCACCTTCAGGATGGACGGCACGAGCTGCCGGCAGTGCGGGCACCAGGAGCCGAAGAAGACGCGCACGGTCACCGGCTTGGATTCCTTCTTCAGCGCCGCGATGACGGCGCCGTTCGGCTGGTAGGCGCTGGCGCTGCGCGCGTAGGCGGGGTTGTGGGTCTTCAGGTCGGCGCCCGGATGCAGGCCGGTGAGCGGCGGCTTGGGGTTGAGGCTGACCTTGCGCCCTTCATAGGTGAACTTGACGTTCTCGCCGACCGGCTGGAGCTTGCCGACCGTCGCCAGCACGGCATCGGCCAGCAGGTCCACCGAGCCGTCCGGCTGCTTGGCGATCTTCATGATCTGGACCGTCTGGGCGGTGCCGGCGCGCGGCGTGATGAGCACCGGCGACGGCAGGGCCGAGGTGAGCACCAGGACCGCCGGGATCTTCTCGTTCTGATAGATCTCGGCCTTGGGCACCGGAATGCCGTCGACGAGCAGCGCGAACTCGCCGGTCGGTTGGAAGTCCCGGAGCACGCTGTCCGAAGGGACTCCCTGGGCGCGGGAGATGGAGGAGGCGGCCAGCGCGGCGAGCGCCAGCGCGGCCAGGATGGCGGATCTCTTGGGCGTCATTTCGAGGACCTCTCGAGAGAGTCTTTGGGGGCCGCCGCGAGCGGCGGCATGCCTGCGAAAGTCCGGGTCACCCGCCCGTCCTTCACCATGAAGGCGCGCGGCAGCCGGCGATAGAGCGGACGCAGCATCGCGGCCGGGGTCTCGCGGATCTGGAAGGCCGGTCCCCACTGCCAGAAGAACGCCTGCCGCTGCTCCGGCGTCACCGCGGCGAGCACCCACAGGCTGGGATTGCCGGCTTTGCCCGCGTAGGCGTTCAAGGCGTCGATGGCCCCGGTGAGCTGCTTGTCGTCGAGGTTGGAGATCACCACCAGGTGATCGCCCTCTCGGAGCTCCGGGACGACCGCGTCCAGGCAGGCCCGCTGCTCGCCGCTGCCGGCGCACATCGCGTTCACCCGCGCATCCGGGCGCAGGCGCGTCGCCAGGTCGTCGAGCGGCAGCCCGGGCGCCTTCCAGGCGAACCCTACCACCAACAGCGCGCCGGCGGCGGCCAGGGCGGTGCGCACCTTGGGGAAGCGCGGCGCGCCGCGATCACGGCCGAGGAAGGCGAGGAGCAGCGGCGGCACGAGCAGCAGCAGGTCCTGCCAGAAGGCCTCGGCCGGCGTGCGCTCGATCAGGTTGCCGAAGCAGCCGCAGGAGGTGTCGGGGCGCAGGCCGTGCGCGGCGAGCCACCAGGCGCGGCCGGTGAGGGAGAGGAAGAAGGCCACCAGCAGCGCGGCGGGCACGAGCACCCAGCTCCGGCGCACGCCGAGGACCAGGGCGAGCCCCAGGCCCGCTTCGAGCGCCAGCGCGATCAGGGCGATCGCCTGCGCCGGCAGCGCGAAGTCGAGCCCCTCGGCGTGGATCTGCTCCGCGAAGGCGGCGGGATCCAGGGCCTTGGCCCACACGGCGAAGAGCAGCACGCAGCCCAGGAAGACGCCGCCCAGCATCCCCAGCCACGCGAGGAGCGGGCGGGAGGAGGCCTGCGCCGTCTCGGGCTGTGCCATGGCTGTGGAGGTCGCTTCCATCATCGATCCTTCATCCTAGCTGCTCCCTGGGCAAAACAGATTGGGAGTCGGTGAAAATTTCGCCGGCGTGCCCTTCGAAGCCCTCACCTCCCCGGCCCTCCTCTCCCAGAG
>DATBGJ010000692.1:0-2389 GCA_036558045.1 Thermoanaerobaculia bacterium | reverse complement strand
GGCTCGCGGCGGCCATCCCGGCGCTCATCGCCTACAACTACTTCTCCCAGCACGCCCGCCGGCTGCGCCTGCAGATGGACGACTTCACCCTCGAATTTCTCAATCTGGCGGAGCGGAACTTCACCTAGGCTCGGACCGTCTCAAAGAGCAGGGGGAGCTATGGCCTTCAGTCTCGGCAACGGCGGCGGCGAGGAAGATCCGGTCCTGGCGGACATCAACGTCACGCCCCTGGTGGACGTGATGCTGGTGCTGCTCATCATCTTCATGATCGCCGCTCCCATGCTGCACCAGGGCGTCGAGGTGGCGCTGCCGAAGGCGAACGCGCCCAACCTGCCGCTGCGCGTGCAGGACCCGCTGGTGGTGTCCATCGACCGCAACGGCCGCGTCTACCTGCGCGAGTCGGCGGTGGAGACCGACGAGCTGGTGGCGCGCATCAAGTCGCAGATCGAGTCGCGGGGAGACGACACGGTGTTCCTCAAGGGAGACCGGGAGGTCCCCTACGGCAAGGTGATCGAGGTGCTCGACGTCCTGCACCAGGGCGGCATCGTGCACGTCGGTATGGTGACGGACCGCGGGAGGCGGCGCGCCTCGTGAGCTCGGCGGCGGTCGAGCAGATCCTGCACCGGCGGGCGCGCCGCGCCGGCCGCCGGCCCGAGGCGGTGAGCCTGGCGGTGGCCGCCCTTCTCCACATCGCCGCCGTCGCTCTCATCGTGCTGCTGCCCCGGCTGGCACCGCCGCCACCGCCGCTGGCGTTCGTGCCGGTGCAGATCATCCCCGCTCAGGCCCTCGGCGTGCGCCGGCCGGCGAGCCGCCCGAAGGCCGCCAAGCCGGCGCCGCCGGAGCCCGAGCCGGCGAAGCCCGCGCCGGAAGAGCCCGAGAAGCCGGCGCCGAAGCCGCCGCAGGATGAGGCGCCGGTGCTGCCGCCGGAGAAGCCGGAGAAGCGGAAGCCCGAGCCGAAGCCGCCGGCCGAGCGCTCCACCGGCATCGAGGCCGCGGGCACCGCAAGCCCGCAGGCCAGGCCGGGTGACGAGGCCGGCCGGCGCGGCGCGCCCGACGCCAGCCCGGCCGGCACCTCCGCCTTCGGCCCCAAGGTCGGCGGCCTGGACAACCCGGACTTCCGCTTCGGCTACTACATCGACCAGCTCCTCTCGGCGATCGACGCCAAGTGGCAGCGCCCTCCCCTCGGCGACGACGTCAAGGCGGTCATCTCCTTCCGCATCGAGCGCGACGGCAACATCACCGACCTCGAGGTGGCGGAATCCTCCGGTTACAATTCGTTCGACCTGGCGGCGCTGCGCGCGGTGCAGAACGCCTCCCCCTTCCCCCCTCTGCCGAGGGCATACCGCCATGACTCCCTTGGGGTCAATCTGATCGTCCAATAAGCGCTTGTGCCAAAAAAACGAGGTGCCATGAAACCGAGACTCCTGATCATCCTCTCGTGCCTGCTCCTGCTCTCCCTGGTGCTCGCCGCCCAGCAGCCGCCGGCTCCGACGCCGGAGACGCAGCAGCCGACCAGCGTGACGATCGTCCTCCCGCACGGCGGCCAGGCGCGCAAGATGAAGCTGGCGATCCCGGCCTTCCGCGGCATGGGCCAGATGACCGGCCAGGCGGGCGGCGCGGGCCGCGAGCTGGAAGCGACGGTGCGGCGCGACCTCGAGCTCTCCGGCTACTTCGAGATCCAGGGAGCGGAGGTCCTCTCCGGCCTCGCACTCACCGGCGACGTGCAGCAGGACCTCGCGGCCTACCGCTCCACCGGCAACGAGGTGCTGCTGCTCGGCGACCTGCGCGCCGAGGGGGACCGCATCGTCTTCGAGGGCAGGGTGCTCGACCTGGGCAGCGGCCAGGCGGTGCTCGCCAAGAGGTATAGCGGGCCCTTCACCGTGAGCCGCCGCATGGCCCACACCTTCGCCGACGAGGTCATCCGCTTCCTCATCGGCCGGCCGGGGATCGCCATGTCCAGCATCGCCTTCGCCTCGGACCGCAGCGGCAACAAAGAGATCTGGGTCATGGACTACGACGGCGAGAACCAGCACCGCATCACCGGCCACCGCTCCACCTCCATGTCGCCGGCGTGGAGCCCGAACGGCGGCGCGCTCGCCTACACCTCGTTCTTCAAGGGTCCGCCCGGCATCTTCCTCGCCGATCTCGCGAGCGGCATGAAGCGCCCCATCGTCGACTCGGGCTCGCTCAACACCAGCCCCAGCTTCTCGCCGGACGGCCGCCGCATCGTCTTCGCCCGCTCGCTGGACGGCAACGTCGAGATCTTCACCGCCGACGTCGGCGGCGGGGGCCTGCGGCGCCTGACCAACTCGAACGCCATCGACACCAATCCGGCGTGGAGCCCCAAGGGCGGGCAGATCGCCTTCACCTCCAGCCGCGCCGGCAATCC
>DATBGJ010000691.1:0-4676 GCA_036558045.1 Thermoanaerobaculia bacterium | reverse complement strand
ATGACGTCGTGCGCCTGCTCCAGGTCCGCCTGCGCGCCCTGCCCCGCCGGCAGCGGGGCGCCGTCGAGGAGGATCTTCTCGCCGGTGTCGTGATACGCGGCCCACGACTCCATGGGGATGCGGAAGTTGCGCTGCGGGCGGAAGAAGCGCCGCGGATCCCGCTGGTTCTGATCGCCGAGCGTCCAACCGGTGAAGGCGCGGGCGAACGCCTTCACCACCTCCTGGTCGTAGGTCGGGATCGGCTGATTCTCCTTGTCGAGATGCAGCGTACCGTCCGGATGGAGCTCGTAGAGGCCGATGGAGAAGAGCTGCAGGACCTCGCGGGCGTAGTTCTCGTTGGGGTTGAGGCCCAGCTCCGGGATCGTCTTGCTGCTCCCCGCCATGTCGAGGTAGACGCCCATGGAAGGACTGAGCGTCACCGCCTCCAGCAGCTCGCGGAAGTTGCCGAAGGCGTGCTGCGACAGGAGATCGAGGTAGGCCGCGAGGCCCGCCGGATTGTTGCGCACGTCGGCGTCGCGGTCGGAGACGACGAACAGCTCCGAGAGCGCGAAGGCCATCCGCTGGCGGAGCTGATCCGGCCCGTTGACGGCCTGGTTGAAGTAGGACTCCCGCACCAGTCCCGTCAACGGCTCCTCGCCCTGCGACACCAACTGATCGTAGAAGGCGAGGTGGGAGGAGGTGGGCAGAGCGAATTGCTCGTCCAGCCAGTGCGAGAAACCTTTCTGCTGCAGCGCTTCCACCTCGCCGGGCCGCGGGCCGTAGGTGGCCTGGAGGAGGAAGCGCGCGGCGTCCTCCGCCGTGGGCGTGCCTCCCGGCAGTGCCGGCGGCGCGGGCGGCGGCGTGAAGGTCTGGCTGCCGTTCGACTGGCGGAAGAAGCCCTTGATCTCGCCCGCCGGGTAGAGCGCGGTGTGGAGGTTGAGGTAGCACTCGCCGCCGCGCAGCGCGGCGAGGATCGTTGCCTTGTCGAAGGTGCCGACCGGCTTGATCTGCCAGACCCGCGAGCCGTCCGCCTGCGGTTTCGTGGTGTCGAGGTCGAAGAGGATGCTGCCGTCGGACGCGTGGATGTGCTGGCTGGTGATCGGGCCGGTGAGACCCGTGTAGGAGTAGCGCAGCACGGCCGCGGTCTGGTCCTTGGTCAGCGTCAGCGTCGCCGAGCCGGAGCCGCCGGTGGTGGCGCCGGTCTGCGGCGTCAGCGTGGCGAGAAAAAGGGTGCCGCCGCTCTCGTTCGGAGGCGGCGGCGGAGGAGGAGGTGGAGGGGGTGCGCTGAGGGTGTAGACGCCGGAGACGACGGCGCTCGCGGCGAGCCCCTTCTTGTAGGCGAACGCCTTGAGGGTCGTCTTGGCGGTGAGCTGGATCGGGCCTTTGTAGACCGGGCTCGTCTGGCGCGACGGGCTGGAGCCGTCCGTCGTGTAGTAGATCGTCGCGCCCGCGGTCGCCGTGGTGAGGGTGACCGAGAGCGGCGGCGCGTGCGTGCCGGCCTTGGGAGAGAAGACGGGCGCCGCGACGCTCGCCTTGGCCGCCGCGGCCGCCACGTCCGGAGGACCGGAGCCGGGCGGGGGGGCCTGCGCCAGCGCCGGCAGCGACAGGAAGAGAAGACCCGCGAGCATCGTTCCGCCTCGACGTCCCATGGTGCGCCTCCGATCTCGCTGCACCGAATCCGGGGTGCCGCTTTTACGGATGGAACCCCCGGCGCGGCGGTTTACTACGGGTTTAACCCAAGATTCATCGAGCTTCAGCTATGAGCAACGGCTATGCCAGGATGACAAAGTCAGAATAAAGACCTGAAAACAAAGCGCTTGCCCCGGTTTCCCGAGTATCGGGCCAGGCCGGATTCCTACGTTTTCGTCGAGCCGCGGCGACGCGGCCGTCGAAAAAGAGCATCTGGGCAGTGCCGCTCATGGTGCGGGGCCCTCCAGAGGTTTATAGGACTATACCATAACCTTTGGAGGCCCTGCGCCAGGAGGAGGTTTTCATAAATCTCTCACGGCGTGATCGTCAAGCTCACCGGCACCGACAGCGAGCCCGCGCCGGGCGCCGAGACGTTGACCGCGCCGGTGTAGGTGCCTGGGGGCCGGCCCACGGCGCTGATGGCGACGAAGGTCGAGCTGGGCGTGACGCCGTTCGTGGGTCCCACCGAGATGAACGGGGCGGTGCTCGACACGGACCAGTTGAGAGGCGCGCCGGAGGAAAGGATGGTGAGCGTGCGCGACGGCGGATCGAGGTCCCGCGAGGTGGTGAAGGAGAGCGCGCTCGGCGAGACCATCAGCAGACCGGGCGGAGCCGTCACCGTGAGCCGCACCGACACGTTGCGCGAAGCCTTGCCGGGGGAGGAGAGAGTGATCGTGCCGTCATAGATCCCCTCCGTCAAGTTCCCGAGGCTGGCGTTCACGCCAAGGTTGGCCGGGGTCGTGCCGGCCGTGGGGCTGACGGTGAAGAAGCCGCCGCTCGCGGCGGCGGAAAAGCTGAGGGGCGCGCCCGTGCTGCCGACCGCCACGGTCTGCGGCGGCGGGTTGGGGCCTCCCCGCGTGCCGGTGAAGGAAAGCATGGCCGGCTGCACGTTCAGCTCGCCGCCGCCCCCGGAAGCCGTGACGGTGACGGTCACCGGGATCTGCCGGAACGTGGTGAAGCCGCTGCCGGCGCACGCCACGCCCACGGCGGAGGTGTAGGTTCCCGCGGCCAGGCCGGCCGTGCTGACGTTGACCGTGAGCGAGGCCGGAGTGTTGCCCGCGGCCGGGCTCACCGTCACCAAAGGCGGTGCGCCGGCGGTGACGAACGGCACGGCGCCTTGAGGACTGGTGAGAGAGACCGCCTGGCCCGCGGGACTGGGTCCGCCCGCCGCGGCGGTGAAGGCGAGGCTCTGCGGAGCGGCGTTCAAGGAACACACCGTCGAGGCGAGGACGGTGAAGGGCTGGCCGAGGATCGCGCTGCCGCAGGCGGTCGTCGCGCTCACCGGCACCGGGCCCGGTGGAAGGAAGGGCACGGTAGCCCTGATCTGGTTTGAAGAAACCGTCGAGAAACCGGCGGCTTTCGGGCCGAAGGTCACGCTCACGGTGCTCATCAGGTTCGATCCCGAGATCGAGACCGAATCGCCAGGCGCCGCAGAGGCGGGCGCGATCGAGTTGAGCAGCGGCGCCGGACAGATCACCTGCAGCGACACCGTCACCAGGGCCGGTCGGGCGTTCTCTCCCCCGATACCGATCGTCGCGCTATAGGCCCCGGCGGCGAGCCGGGTGGCGTTGACCGTGACCAGCGCCGTAGCGGGCGTGGTGCCGGAGCTGGGGCTCACGGAGAGCCAGGGCGCGCTCGACGTGGCGGTCCAGGTCACGGGAGCCGGCGCGGCATCGATCGTGATCGACTGGCCGGGTGGGTTGGGCTCGCCCACCCGCGCCATGAAGCTCAGGTTTGCCGGCGACGCCGTCAGACGGCTGACGAAGGATATGCGGATCGGCTGTTGGGGAGTGGGCTCCTCCTGGGCTGGCACCGCAGCGGGCAAAAGGATGCCGAGCAGCGCCGCGGCCAGGCATCCTCGGAGGCTTGGGTTTCGAAGGCTCATGGGAATTCTCCTCTCGTTCATCCGCACGGGTGCTCAATGCCGCCTTACGGCCGGCGGCCGAGACCGCGATCGCGGTTTTGCTCCCAAGTACGAGGTTGCTTGCCGGGACGGATGAAGGATTCGAAGGCTGAGACCTGCGGTCAGTAGTCCTTGTGCCAGCGCTGATAATCGATGACCCTGCGCACCTTCCAGGCGTTGTTCAATCTGACGAGCACCAGATGCTGGCTATAACCCCAGTGCGCGTAGTAGACGCTGTGCAGCGCCAGTCCATGATCGCCGCTGGGAGCGATCTGGAGGTCCAGGGTGTTGTAGGGAACCTGTTGGGAAGCGCCATAGCCTTCTCTTTCGAAATGCGCCTTCTGCCACGCCTCTGCCGCGGCCTCCGGCGTCGGTCCCCGGCAGGGCCGCGGCGGGCGGGAGATGAAGTTCTGCTTGGATGCCCAGGCGTCGACGAGCGCGTCGTCCCGGGGATCGCCGAGGAAGGCCAGCAGCAGGACCGCGTTGTGCTGCTCCCCCGGCAGGTCCCGATGTTTGAGCTGCGCCGGCTTCGCGGGCAGCAGGGCGCGCAGCCGTTCCCGCAGCGCTTTCAGGAACGGCAGTATCTGCTCCATCGGTTGCGTCTCGCCGACCGTGCCCAGGGACGGCGTGAGCAGATCCCTGGCGAGCTGCCGGAAACGGACCGGCGCGGTCTGCGCCGCCAGCTCCGTGAGGTACTCGCGGTCAATCCTGCGGGTGAGGCGGACATGGAAGGAGCCGTCCTCGTCCGGCGAGGTGGCGGCCAAGGCCCAGCGCTGGAATCCCGGGTGCTCGACGATCAGCGTCAGATCCTTGACGGGCCGGGACAGCGGCATCCGAAAGCGGCCCTGCGCATCGCTGCGGGCGGCGCCGAGCGCCTCGTGCTCCCAGGTTTCCGCCTTCACCAGCACACCGGCGACGGCGTGACCCCGCAAGTCTGTGACTTGTCCGACCGCTACCGGATCGGCCGCGTGCGCCGTGCCGGAAGCCCAGGCGATCAGGAGCGTTCCCAGCAGATAGGATCTCCGCGCTCGCCAGATGGTCATGGGAGGATCATACCCGCTGCTCGGCCCATGAACCATGGTGCCCGTGACATGAACCGAGGTGC
>DATBGJ010000690.1:0-3852 GCA_036558045.1 Thermoanaerobaculia bacterium | reverse complement strand
GTGGCCCTCGGCGTAGAGGCCGTTCTCTACAGGACGATCCTGGCGCCAGCCATAGGTGGCCATCGCTTCCATACCCCTTCGTGTCCGAGCCGCTGGACGACGAGCTGCGTGAACGAGTTGGTCGAGGCGTAGAGCGCCAGGAACTGGTTGAGCACCGCGGCCAGCAGGTAGGCGCTGCTGCCGACGTAGGAGCTCTCGTCGAAGAGCAGGGTGACCTCGGTGCCGCGGCAGAAGCCCTTCCAGGCCTCGCCGCCGAGGCGGCGGACCACCGGCCGGTGGGACATGCGGCGGATGCCCTGGATCTGCTGGCGGGCGGCGGGCGTCTCCGGCGGGCAGTAGAGGCCGAGGATCTCGTGCAGCGCCGGCAGGCTCTGCTCGCCCTCGCCCAGCGACAGGTAGTTGAGCGACAGGTGCGAGACCAGGCGCCACAGGGCCTGGCCGCCGAGCGGCGGATCCACCGGCCGGGTGGGCTTCTTCAGGCAGACGATGCGGCGCAGCGGCAGGGCCTCGTCGGTCTGCAGCAGGGCGCCGGCGGGCAGCTCGCCGGCGAGCCCGCGGTTGGTGCACAGCAGGTGGGCGAACACCACCTCGTCGGGCGGCCGGGCGGGCTTGAAGTCGAGGTCGCGGAACGACAGCAGCAGGTCCGTGCCCCCGAGGTCGGGGTGCTGGCTCGCCACCCGGCGGGCGTGCCAGAAGGCCTTCTGGCCCCCCAGCGCCATGGCATGGGTGAAGGAGTAGAACGGCGCGTAGGCGCGCGCGCCGTCGGCCGGATTCGAGGAGCCGGAGACGGCGAGGATGGAGTGGATCTCGGTCGTCTTCTCCCGCCGCATGTCGGCCACCAGCCGGTACTCGAGCTGGCGGTGGTCGACGCGGATCGGCTCGCTGGTCTTGGAGAACAGGTTGACCACCGGCGTGCAGCCGAGCGCGAAGGTCTCCGGGGTGAGGACGAGCCGGCGGCGCGGCACGCGGTCGAGCAGGAAGAGCAGGTCGAGCGCCTGGCCGGCGGCCGGGCCGCGCAGCCCGCGCACGTCGGCGAAGTGGAACTTCTCCGGGAAGGTGAAGTACTCCTGGAGCAGGCGGTAGGCGGGATGGGAGTGGCGGGGAGCAGGGATGACGTCCTCGTCGTCTCCCAGGCCGACCGGCCGCACCGCTCCGGGCCCCAGGTAGCGGGGAGCCGCCGCGCCGGCGGGGAGCACCGCCACCCGCCGCACGGCGTCCATGAGCAGCTCGTAGAGCCGGCTCACCAGGACGGGATCGCCGTGGAGGAAGAAGCGCAGGCGGTCGACGCCGAGCTCGTCGAAGGGATCGGCGCGCGACTCCAGGCGCAGCCGCAGCACGGCGGCGACGTCGGGCGCGCCGGCGAGGAACTCGAAGCGGTCCGGCGTCTCCATCTCGGCCGCGGTCACCTCGACGGGCCAGAGGGTCACCGGGTAGCAGGTGCGCAGCCGGCAGAGCGCCCCCTGCTCGGCGTGGGCGAAGAGGGGCGTGTGGCGGGGGATCTCGAGGCCGGAGGTGAGCTTGCCGCGCTCGGGATCGAAGTCGAGCCGCGCCACGGCCATCGCGGGGACGGGGTTGAGGTAGTGGGGATAGAGGACGTCGAGCAGCTCGGCGGCGATCTCGGGGAAGTCGCTGTCGAGGTCGTGCTGGATGCGCGCGGTGAGGAAGGCGAAGGACTCGATGAGGCGCTCGACGTGGGGATCGGGGCATTCGTCGGCCTGCAGCTCCAGGCGCGCCGCCACCTTGGGATAGGCGCGGGCGAACCGCTCCCCCATGTGGCGGAGGTAGGAGAGCTCCTCCAGGTAATAGCGCAGGAAGTCGTCGCTAGACGCCTGCATGGACCTCCACCTTTGCCTCCCGCATCTGCAGCACGGTCTCGAACGACACCGGCTCGGGCACCGGATCGGCGAGCAGGACGGCCTCGATGCGGCCGGTGAGCGCGAGGTCTTCCCCGGGCGCCGGCTCGATGTGGACCCGGACGTGGGCGAGGCGGGGCTCGAAGGCCTCGACGGCGCGGCGCAGCAGGTCGGCCAGCCGCTCGCGGTCCTCGAAGCTGCGCGGCGAGAAGGTCGAGAAGTCGGGGATGCCGTAGTCGATCACCGAGGGCGCGCGGCCGGCGAGGCGGTGCGCCGGGAAGGGGCAGCGGGTGTTGAACAGCAGCTCCAGCTCCCGGCGCACCGACTCCCGGAGGCCCCGGCGGTCGAGGGTGCGCATGGGGCGCACCTCCCGCCGGAGCCTCGGGTCGCGGTCGACCAGGCGATCGAACAACGGTGTCCGGACCTCGATCTTGCGCTCGCCCATGGCCGGCCCTAACTGATGGTACGGGTCTCCAGGTCGTGCTTGGCCGGCTTGTTGCCGTCTCCCGTGCCGTCGGCGGCCTTCTGGTCGACGTAGTTGTACTGCACGATGCCGTAGTCGAGGGAGACGTTCTCGACGGGGATGTCCCCGGGGCCGCCGGAGACGCTGTAGTTGGCGATGATGACGTGCTCCATGATCACCTTGAGGTACTCGACGGGCGTGTTCTTCTCGTCGCCCGAGGCGCGGTAGCAGGTGAGCGTGGCCTTGCCGATCTGCTTGCCGCTCCAGCAGTACCTGAGGAGCGAATGGGTGGCGGCGTCGAGGTACTTGGTGAAAGTGATGTTCGAGTGGTTCGCCTGCTCCACCGTGCCGGCGCCGGCGGTGCTGCGGGTGGGGCTGGTCGGCTGCGAGAAGCCGTGGCTCCAGGAGAGCACCTCGATCTCCTTCTCGTGCTTGCCGGCCGTGCTGCCGGCCTCGATGGCCGGCTCTTCGAACTTGATGTACATGTTGGTCGCCATTGTGACTTGTCCTCCGTCAGGTCAAATGAGCTCACGCCGCCGCGGGCGGCGGCAGCTCGGCCACCAGCCGGATCGAGGCGGTCAGCTCTTCGAGTTGGAAGTGGGGCCGCAGGAAGGCCACGGCGCGGTAGGCGCCGGGTTTGCCGGGGACGTCGAAGACGTCGATGCGCGCCTCGCGCAGCGGATACTGCGCCTTGATGTCCTGGCCGGCCTCGTCGGTGCCGAGCACGTAGGTGAGGATCCAGCGGTTGAGGAACTGGGAGAGGCCGTCCTTGGTCTGGAAGCTGCCGATCTTGTCGCGGCAGATCACCTTGAGGTAGTGGGCGAAGCGGGAAGCGGCGAGGATGTAGGGCAGCCGCGCCGAGATGCGGGCGTTGGCGTTGGCCGCGTCGGTGTCGTAGGTGCCGGGCTTCTGCGTCGTCTGGCCGCCGAAGAAGGCCGCGTAGTCGGTGCCCTTGCAGTGGCAGAGCGAGATGAAGCCGAGGGTGTCCAGCTCCTTCTCGCGGCGGTCGGTGATGGCGATCTCGGTCGGGCACTTGAGGGCGATGTCGCCCTCGTCGGTCTTGAAGGTGTGGGTCGGCAGCCCCTGCACCATGCCGCCGCCCTCGACGCCGCGGATGGCGGCGCACCAGCCGTAGAGGGCGAAGGCGTTGGTGATGCGCTGGCCGAGCGCGTAGGCCGCGTTGCCCCACAGGTACTTCTTGTGGTCGCGGCCGTCGACGTCCTCGACGAAGTGGCAGCCCTCGACCGGCACGGTGTCGGGCCCGTAGGGCAGGCGCAGCAGGATGTGCGGCAGGACGAGCGTGACGTAGCGGGAGTCTTCGCTCTGCTGGAACGAGCGCCACTTGATCAGCTCCGTCGACTCCATGACCTTCGCCAGGTCGCGCGGGTTGCCGAGCTCCGTGAAGGTGTCCATGTCGAACAGCTTCGGGCTGGCCGCCGAGATGAACGGCGTGTGCGCCGCGGCCGCGACGTTGGACATCTTCTCGAGGAACGCGATGTCCTGCGGGTGACGGCCGAACTCGAAGTCGCCGACGAG
>DATBGJ010000689.1:0-1666 GCA_036558045.1 Thermoanaerobaculia bacterium | reverse complement strand
ACGAGCGCGCGCGGGGCGTCGTAGCCTTCTCGTCGGGCAATCACGCGCAGGCCGTAGCGTTCGCGGCGCGGGAGCTGGGAGTCCGCGCCACGATCGTGATGCCGAAGGACGCCCCCGCTCTCAAGATGGCGGCTACGCGGGGCTATGGCGCTCACGTCGTCCTGTATGACCGGATCGGTGGAGAGAGCCGGGAAGAGATCGCTCGCAGGATCGTCGAAGAAGAAGGAGCGATCCTTGTACCGCCGTTCGATGATGACGCCGTCATCGCCGGTCAGGGAACGCTGGGTCTGGAGCTCCTGGAGGATATTCCAGACCTCGACATTATCGTCACCCCCTGCGGCGGCGGTGGGCTCCTTTCGGGCACCTCCCTCGCCGCGAAGGGGATCAATCCGGAGATCCGTCTCTGGGGCGTCGAGCCCGAGGCCGGAGACGACATGAAGCGGTCGCTCGAAGCGGGACGGCCCGTCGAGATCCCGCTGCCCGCGACCATCGCCGATGCCCTGCAGACCGTGCGTCCCGCCGAGCGGACCCTCGGCATCGTCCGCGCCTTGACGGAAGGCATCCTCACCGTGAGCGACCTGGAGCTGCGGCGCGCCATGGCCCTACTGGCCTCGCGCATGAAGATCGTCGTCGAGCCGGGTGGCACCGCCGCCTTTGCCGCGCTTCTCCACGGCAAGGTTCCCGATGCCGCCGGAAGGCGAATCGGGATCGTGCTCTCGGGAGGGAACGTCGATCCGGAGAGGTTCGGGGCGCTGATCGCCGGCGTAGCGTAGCCGTCCGTGTTGGTCCGTGTCTGTCCGTGTTCTCCCGGCCTACGCCGACCTTCCCAGATACGCCTTCAGCTTCGGCGCCACGCTGCGGCGCACGAGGGCGCTCTGGGCCTGCCAGCGGGCGGTGGCGTCCAGGTCCACGAGGAAGCGGGGCTCGCGGCCTTCGAGGACGGCGATGGGCTCGCCGTCGCGATAGAGGAGGCGGTTGCCGGCAATGGCGGGCAGGCGGTCTCCCGGCGTCGCGATGCCCGCGAGATTGAGCGGATCGGCGGCGCTCACGGAGACGAGGTTGCCCTTGCGCGGCTGCTTGCGCAGGGCGCGCAGGCGGCCGACGGCGTCGGGCAGGGCGTACTGCTCGCCGGAGAAGCCGTCGACGAAGCGGCCGCCGCGGATCTCGCCCCTCGCTTCCAGACGCCGGAAGGCGTGGAGCAGATCGCGCCAAGGCGGCAGCAGGCTCTCCCGCTCGAGCAGGCGCCGGAAGACGACGCCGTAGCGGCGCAGCAACGTCCAGGCGACCGTCTCGACCGTTTCACGCGAGGGTGCGTCGGCCGGCGCCTCGGCAGCGCCGGCGTGGAGCAGCGACCAGCGACCGGCGTTCTCCATGCCGAAGAGCGAGACGGAGGAGCCGCCCCGCCGCGAGCCGGCGCGGTCCACCGGCGGCCGCTTGTGCGCCGGCACCAGCAGGGCCCTCAGGCCGGTGAAGCTGTCCGACGTCACGAGCCCCCAAGCCACCAGCTCGGCCAGCGCCACTTCGAGCTGCGTGTGGAGCAGGCCGGCGCCCTGCGCGATCTCGCCGAAGAAGCAGGCGCCGCGGCTCCGCAGCAGCTCGTAGACGTCCCGCGCTGCCGCCGACAGATCGAGACCGGCGGGATCGGGCGGCGGCGCGATCTCCCGCC
>DATBGJ010000688.1:0-6039 GCA_036558045.1 Thermoanaerobaculia bacterium | reverse complement strand
CGCGCCAGCTTCGAGTGCACGAGGAGGGCACCGCCGAGCGCCGAGGCGAGCGCCAGCGGCACGCCGAGGGCGACGAAGACGAGCGTGTTGCGCAGCACCCGCCAGAACAGCGGATCGCGCAGCAGGCGGGTGTAGTTCTCGGCGCCGACGAAGCGCGCGTTGCCGATGTCCGCCAGGGCGTAGATGTCGAAGTCGGTGAGCGAGAGGAAGAGCGCGGCGACGAGCGGCACGGCGAAGAACAGCAGGATGGCGCCGAGCGCGGGAGAGAGCAGCAGCCAGGCGGCGCGTTTCTCGGCGCCGGAGCCACGGCGCTCTTCGAGGTCGGGCGTCATTTGTGCGCCTCGCGGTCCAACATCCAGCGCCGCTTCTCCAGGATGCGGTCCACGTCGGCGTCGAGCGCGGCGAGGGCCGAGTCGAGATCGCGGCCGCCGCGCATCACCTGCTCGGCGGCCTGCGCCATGCGGTTGGCGATGCGCTCCCACTCCGGCACCTTCGGCGGCGAGGCGACCTGTTGGAGCTGGGCGAGGAACGGAGCGGCCTTGGGATCCGCGGCGAGCCCGGCGAGCTTCCACGTCGAAGGCCTGCCCGGAAGGTCGCCGGAGAGCTCGTAGAAGCGCTTCTGCTGCGCCGGCTCGGAGAGGTACTCCAGCCACTGCCACGCCGCTTCCGGATGCCGGGCGTGACGGAAGAGCACGAGGCTCGAGCCGCCGGCGAGCGACAAGCCGGGATACGGCATCCCCTCCTCCGGCGGCGGCAGCGGCGCGGTGGCCCAGCGGTCCTGCATCTCCGGCGGCAGGCGGTTGCGGAATTCGCCGAGGTTCCAGGGACCGGTGATCACCATCGCGAAGTAACCCTCCGCGAATTGCTGGTAGAGGTTCGCCAGGCCCTGTCTGTCGAGCCCCGGCGCCAACCTGGAAGCGTAGAGGTCCAGGTAGAAGGACATGGCCTGGCGGAAGCGCGGATCGCGGAAGGCGCCGCGCCGGCCGCCGTCGGCGAGCAGCGGCGCGCCGGTCTGCAGGCCGAAGATGACCGGCTGCTCATACTCGTCGATCGGCAGCAGGATGGCGAAGCGCCCCGGCCCACCGAGCCGCTTGATCCCCACCATGGCCTCGCGCCACTGGCCCCAGGTCCGCGGCGGCCATGGCACGCCCGCCGCCGCCACGAGATCGGGCCGGTAGAAGAGCAGGCGCGTGTCCACGTACCAGGGCAGGCCCCACGTCTGACCGTCCACCACGTTGGTGTCCCAGACGCCGGGAAAGGAATCCTCCCGGTGCCTGGCGTTGGAGCGCGCGATCCGCGCGTCGAGAGGCGCCAGGGCGCGCAACGAAGCGAATTCGGGAATCCAGGTGTTGCCGAGCTGCGCGGCGTCCGGCGTGGAGTCGCCGACGTAGGCGGTGAGCAGCTTCTCGTGAGCGGCGGTAAAGGGGATCTGCTGCACCTCGACGCGGATCCCGGGATGGCGCTTTTCGAACCCCGGCACCAGCTCGCGCACGACCTCTCCCTCGCGGCCGAGGCCCCAGAAACGGACGGTCGTCCGCGTGTCCGCACCGCCCTCTCCGCAGGCCGCGAGGGTCAGCGCCAGCAACGCGCCGGCGAGCGCCTTCACGGCGCCGACTCCAACCAGCCACCCTGAAAACCGGCGCGGCGCAGACCGCGCACGATATGAGGATTCTTCCGCATCAGCCGCCACACCAGGCCGCTGCGGTGGTTCTCGATCATGGCGACGATCGGTCCCTGGTCGATGCCGAGGTAGTCGCCGTCGAACCAGCCCACGCCGGGCACCACCTTGCCGTGGTGCGTGGGCGTCGCGACGTTCAACGAGGGATTGAACGCATCGAGGAACCCGTACTTCGCGACCAGATACTCGCCCCAGCGGCGGTGCATCTCCGCGATCGCCGGCAGCGCGACCTCGGGCGCGAAGGCGATGGACGACGCGGCGGCGGTGGGCGCGATGGTGCCGTCGTCGCGGATGTCGCCGAGGGCGGCACCGCGCGCGGCGTAGGTCATGAAATGGACGCTCCGGCCGCCGACGGTGAGATCGCCGTCGAGCGGGCCGTCGCAGGCGGTAAGGCCCCAGACGTTCTCGCCGTAGCCGCGGAAGCCTTTGGGATTGTCGATGGCGTAGGCGCGCTGCGCGAGAGTGGCGCGGCGCGAGTTCTCGAAATAGTCGATGCCGCGCTCGCGCATGGTTGCGTCGCGGATGCCGCGCAGATCGAGCCACACGGGCGAGTACTGGTGGCCGAAGAGCGGCGCGAAGTTGACGTGCTCCTGGCCGTAGAAGCTCCCCCACTTGTAGGTCTCGGTGTAGCCCGCCCACGCCTCCGGCGCGATCGGGTGCGTCGGCGAGCCGAGGGCCAGCACGTAGAGGATCATCGCCTCGTTGAAGCCGCGCCAGTCGTAGGTATGGAAACCTTTTTCCGGCGTCCAGCCCATGGAGACGAGCGGCGGCCGCGGCTGGATCCACGCCCAGTCGGCGCGGCGGTAGAGCTCCTCCGCCTTGGCGCGCACCGCGGCCTCGGCGGGATCGTCGCGGTCGAAGTACGACTGGCAGAAGAGCGCGCCGGCGAGCAGCAGGGTGGTGTCGATGGTGGAGAGCTCCACGGTCTCGAAACGCTGCCCCGTCTGCATGTCGAGGAAGTGGTAGTAGAAGCCGCGGTGGCCCGTCGTGCCCGTCGGTGCGGGTCCCTGCGGCGCGGAGAGGAAGAAGTCGAGCGTGGTGAGGACGCGTTCGCGGGCCTGCTCGCGCGTCACCCAGCCGTGCTCGGCGCCGACGGGATACGCGGTGAGCGCGAAGCCCACCGCGGCGATGCTGGAGAAGGATGGCGTCGGCCAGCGGTCGGGCACGAGGCCGCTGCGCGGATTCGCCAGATCCCAGAAATAGCGGAAGGTGCGCTCCTGGAGGTCGTCGAGGAGGGCGTCGTTGTTTACGGCAGGAGGTGCAGGGGCCTTCACCGGGGTACGCGTGCAGGCAAAGATGAAAAGGACCAAAAGGGTGACAACGATACAAAGGAGACGATAACGGCCCTCCTCCCCCTCTCCAGCTCGTCTGGAGAGGGGGCCGGGGGGTGAGGTTTCGCGGGCGAGCCGCTGCGGTCCTCCACCGCGGTGAATCTTCATGCCATCAGAAATTCACCTTGAGCCCCAACTGCTCGCGGCGGCCGAGGTTGGTGACGCAGCCGGCCTGGCCGAAGCTCGGGTTGCCTTCCGGCGGAATGAAGTTGTTGAGGCAGCCGTAGGTGGCCCAGTTGAAGGCGTTGAAGATCTCGCCGATCACCGCCAGCGAGGCCGGACCGACGTCGAAGCCCTTCTCCAGGCGGAAGTCGACCGTGCGGTCGGCGAAGCCCCAGGTCTGCTGCGGCCGGATCGAGCGCTCGAAGGGATGGGTGCGCAGGCGCGCCGGGAGGTCGAAGCCCTGCGAGAAGTCGAGGACGTCGGTGGCGCCGCCGCTGCCGAACGACAGGGCGATGCTGGAGCGCATCTCCCAGGGCAGCGCGAACATGGCGTTGGCGACGATACGGTCGCGCTCCGAGCCCGGCACCTCGTGGCGCGGATAGGTGGCCGCGCTCGGATAGTCGAGGCTGAACAGGTCGTTGCCGTTCTGCTCGGCCTTGCCGTGCGTCCAGGCGAGGTGCGCTCCCCAGCGGCCGGTGAACGGCCGGTCCAGCGTCAGGTAGATGCCCTCGTACCAGTAGTCCTTGCCTTCCGGGTCCGAGATGATGACGTTGCCGAAGCCGGGCACCAGCGCCGAGCAGCAGATGCCGGTCGCCGAGAGCCAGGTGAAGCCGCGGTAGCCGCGCACGTTGTTGTAGCTCAGCGAGCCGACCCAGGTGCCGAAGGCCTGCCGGTAGCCGAGGTTCCACTGGTTCGAGTACGGCGGCTTGGTGTCGTTGTTGAGCAGGAAGATCTCCGGGCTGGTCCTGCCCGAGGCGATCAGCGCGTGCAGGCCCGCGGGGGTGAGGTAGCTGTCGTTCCACTGGATGGTCCCCGGCCGTCCATCGGGCGAGAACTCGATGCGATAGACGGGGAACTGCAGGCGATAGCGCTCGTCGAGAGTGGCGTTGAGGAAGAGGCGGTCGTAGTAGCGGCCGGCGCCGCCGAAGACCACCGACTTGCTGTCGCCGCGCACGTCGTAGGAGAAGCTGAGGCGCGGCTGGAGGGCGTCCTTGAATTGCGAGCGGTTGTTGCCGTTCGAGAAATAGCTCGAGTCCACCTTGCCGGCCAATCCCGCCACGATGTTCGCCGGCGTCACGTAGTCGGCGTCGAGCTGATCCGTCTCGTAGTCCCAGCGCAGCCCGAAGATCACCGACAGGCGCGGCGTGGCGGCCCAGTGGTCCTGGCCGTAGATGCCGTACTCTTTGTTGTTCGTCGACAGCGTCGGATCGCCGAAGCCGAACTCCGCCTCGAACGGCTGGGCGAAGGTGAAGCCGTTCGCCGGATCGTTGCGGAAGTGATAGATCGGATTGCCGGTCTGGAACTTGGTGACGTCGTAGTGCAGGAAGTCGACGTTGGCGCCGACCTGGAAGTTGTGATCGCCGTGCCAGCCATACTTGGCGAAGCTGTAGTCGTCGCGCAGCTCGATGCGCCGCTGGTCGAACTCCTGCTCGGTGGCGTTGCCGCCGGCGCGGATGACGCCCTGGTAGTCGAGGCCGACGAGCTCGGGATGGAGCGGCGTCGGGTTCCACGCGTAGTCCTGCCAGGAGAGCGTCGCCTGGTTGAGCGCCGTGTCGTTGTTCCACGAGTGGCGCAGCGCCGAGGCGTACACCCAGTTCTTGAGATCCGTCCCCGCTTCGAACGCGGTGTTGTTGCCGAAGTCGCGCGTCTCGTGCTCCTTGCGATAGCTGCCGCTCCAATCGACGAGCTGGTTCTGCTCCGGCTGCCAGCTCAGCTTGCCGAACGCCAGGTTCTGCTTGAACGGGCTCGGGAAGGTGCCGATGAAATGGCCGAACTGATTGAAGAAAGCGGCGTTGCCGATGGTCACCGCCGTCGAGGCGTCCTCGTCGTCCCGCTCGTAGGAGAAGAAATAGTGCAGCTTGTCCTGGGTGATCGGGCCGCCGATCGAGAAGCCGGGCTGGTCGCGCCGGTAGTGGTCGTTCGAGGTCAACGAGCCGAACTGGAAGTTCTTCGGCAGCTCCGAGACCCACGCCGCCGGCTGGTAGTACCAGAAGGCCTGGCCCTTGACGTCGTTGCCGCCCGACTTGGTCACCGCGGTGATGATGGCGCTCGCCGCTTTCTCGTATTGCGCGCTGTAGTTCTGGGTGATGACGCGGAACTCCTGCACGGCGCTCTGCGGGAACGGGTTGCCGCGGCTGGCGTCCTGGCCGGCCACGCCGCCCTGCAGCACGTCGTTCTTGTAGCTCACGCCGTCGATGAACACGTTGGTCTGCTCGGCCGGCTGGGCGTCGCCGGCGATCGTCTTGCGCAGCGGATCGGTGGACAGCCGGATGCCGGGGGCGAGCGCCGCGAAATTGAGGAAGTTGCGGCTGTCCTGCGGCAGGTTCTCGATCTGCTGCGTGGTGACGTTGGTCGCCGCCTCCGACGTGCGCGTGTCGATGGCCTGCTCGCCGATGACGGTGATCGATTCGGAGATGACCGTCGTCGGCGTCATCACGAAGGTGATGTTCAGGTTCTGCCCGACGAGCACGGTCACCGTCTTTTCGCGCGGCTCCATGCCGGAGGCCGACACCGTGATGAGGTATTCGCCCGGGGTGAGGTTGCCGAGTTGGAAGGAGCCGTCCGCGCCGGCGGTCACCGTGGTGACGAACCCCGTCGCCGTGCCGACGGCGTTGATCTCGGCGCCGGCAAGCCCGGCGCCGCCCTCGTTGGTCACTTTGCCGCGGATGTTCGCGGTCGTGGTCTGCGCTCCCGCCGCCGCGGCGAGCAGCAGCGGCCCGGCGAGCAGGAGCACGCCGGCGAGCCATCGGCAAGACTCTCTCCTCTTGTTCATGGTTCTCTCCTCCCTCGGTTTTTGGGTCGGGTCTCGACCTCGCGAGGGGCGGCCGTCGAGGCACGGACCGCCAGCGTGGGCGTGACCACGTCATG
>DATBGJ010000687.1:0-8600 GCA_036558045.1 Thermoanaerobaculia bacterium | reverse complement strand
CGCCGCGGCCTTCTATCGGAAGCTCGGCCTCCGTCTCATCGTGGACGCGCTCCCGCGTTACGTCCGATTCGAGTGCCCGGACGGCGAGAGCACGCTGTCGGTCGAGCAAGTGGCCGAGCTCGGGACGGGTCCCGGGCCTGTCGTCTACCTGGAATGCAGCGATCTGGACGGCGCGGTCGCGCGTCTGGTGTCCGAGGGCATCCGGTTCGACAGCCAGCCCACCGACCAGCCATGGCTCTGGCGCGAGGCGCGCCTCCGGGATCCCGCCGGCAACAGGCTGTGCCTCTTCCGGGCCGGCCCAAACCGCCGCCATCCGCCGTGGCGGGTAGAGTGACGGCAACCAGTCTGACGCCGTCACGTCTCTCCGGTTCCGTGGTTGCGCGGTCCGCGAGCGGGTGAAAAGTTCCTGGCGGCCATGGCACTCGTCGTGTTGCTGAGAGGCATCAACGTCGGCGGTCACAGGACCTTCCGACCCTCCAGGCTCGCCGAACAACTGCAGCACCTCGATGCCGTCAACATCGGCGCGGCGGGTACCTTGGTGATCCGGCGGCCCGTCAGCCGCGCGCAACTGCGCGTTGAAGTCGCACGCAGGCTTCCCTTCGAGGCCGAGATCGTGATCTGCCAGGGCCGGGAGATCGTCAGGCTGATGTCTCACGACTTCTTCTCCGGCTACCCGGTGCGACCCGACATCGTCCGCTTCGTGAGCGTCCTGTCTCGACTCCCCCGGTCGACGCCGCCGCTGCCCATCATCCTTCCTTTACGCGGCAAGTGGCTGCTGAAAGTTCTCGCGCGCGATGGCCGGTTCGTCTTCGGCCTGTACCGGCGCCACATGAAGGTCATCAGCTACCTGGGCTCGCTGGACCGCGTCTTTGGGGTACCGGCCACGACGCGCAACTGGAATACCATCACCGCCATCGCCAAGGTGCTGAATGAGTCGAAACCAGGTCAACGGCACGGCGAAGCCGGTCGATGAGCCGTTTACTTAAGTCGATGTTAAATCGACCGAGGTCGATGCGCCGCTTACTTAAGTCGATCCTACATCGACCGAGGTCGACGAGGTTTTTTCTTAAGTCGATGCTACATCGACCATGGTCGATGGGGCGCTTACTTGAGTCGATGCTACATCAACCTCGGTCGATGCGCCGCGTACTTAAGTCGATGTTAAATCGACCGAGGTCGATGAGGCGTTTACTTGAGTCGATGCTACATCGACTGAGGTCGATGCCTCATCGACCTTGTTCATCGTCTCATCGACCGACTTCATCGCCTCATCGACCAGGTCCATCCTCCCATCAACCAGGTCCATCGCCTCACCGACCGGCTTCATCACCTCGTCGACCAGGCTCATCCTGGCATCGACCGGCTTCATCGTCTCATCGACCAGGGTCATCGCCTCATCGACTTCGTTCGATGCCACGTCTACCGTGGTCGATGACGCATCGACTTTCGTCATAGCCGATCGACCGCTCGCAGGAGCCTATAACGCCTCCGCCGCCATCGCCGCGATGCGTTCGCCGATGGGCATCGAGGCGGTGGCGGCCGGCGAGGGCGCGTTGAGCACGTGGATCGACCGCTCACCGCGCACGATGCGGAAGTCATCCACCAGGCCTCCGCGGCGATCCACCGCCTGCGCCCGCACGCCGCTGCCCGCGCGGTGGACGTCCGCCGGCCGAATCGCCGGCACCAGCCGCCGCAGGTCGCGCACGAAGGTTCCCTTGAGCAGCGAGCGCCGCACCTCGTAGGCGCCGATGCGCCAGTAGCGCGCCGCGAGACGCCAGAAGCCCGGCCAGCCGGCGGTCGCCGCCAGATCGCGCGGGGAGACGTCGCGCCAGCGGTAGCCTTCGCGCTTCAAGGCCAGGACGGCGTTCGGACCCGCCTCCACCGTGCCGTCCACGCGCCGGGTCAGGTGGACACCGAGGAAGGGAAAGCGCGGATCGGGGACCGGATAGATGACGCCCCGCACCAGGCTCCGCCGCTCCGCCGCCAGCTCGTAGTACTCGCCGCGGAAGGGCAGGATGCGGACGTCCGGCTCGGCGCCGCAGAGGCGCGCCAGACGGTCCGACTGCAGGCCGGCGCAGTTGACGAGGAGTGCGCAGGCGACGGCGCCGCGCCGCGTCTCCACCACCAGCCCGGAGCCGTTCCGCCGCACGCCTTCGACGCGGGCGCCGGTCAGCACCGCGCCATCGCGCTCCTGGGTCCGCCGGGCGTAG
The DNA here is from genome assembly GCA_036558045.1 of Thermoanaerobaculia bacterium. Lineage (GTDB taxonomy): Bacteria > Acidobacteriota > Thermoanaerobaculia > Multivoradales > UBA5704 > DATARR01. The sequence continues at coordinate 6,390 of DATBGJ010000687.1, read as the reverse complement.
ACGCGCGCCACCGCCTGGTAATCGACGATCCCGGTCTCCGGAACGTGCAGGCCCGCGATGCCCGCGGCCTGCGGCTCGACGCCGCGGATCTCCTCACGATTGAGCCTGCGGAGCCCGCTGAGACCATTGGCGCGTCCGCGCCGCTCCAGCTCGTCGAGCCGCGGCAGCTCCTCGGGCGAGGTCGCCACCACCAGCTTGCCGCAGCGCTCGTGCGCGATGCCTTCCTCGGCGCAGAGGCGGTAGAGAGTGCGGGACCCCTCGACGCAGAGAGCCGCCTTGAGCGATCCGGGCTTGTAGTAGAGACCGGAATGGATGACGCCGCTGTTGTGACCGCTCTGGTGGCTGGCGAGGCGGTCTTCGGCCTCCAGCACGGTCACCCGCACGCCGCGCGCGGCGAGGGCCATGGCGGTCGCCAAGCCGACCAGACCGCCGCCGGCCACGGCGACCTCGCAGGAGGCGTCGATCATGAGCGGAGGATTACCGGCCGCCTCGCTTCTGGTAGGTGCCGATCAGCTCGGCCTTGTCGAGGACGTGCCCTTCCATCGCCTCCTCGAGCTTCGCCTTGGTGGGCCGCTTCAGATCGGGCAGCTCGGCGTCGAGAGCGTAGAGCTTGAAGAAGTAACGATGGCGACCGATCGGCGGACAGGGGCCGCCATAGCCGGTGCGCTTCCAGTCGTTCAGGCCTTCCCGGGTGCCGGGCGGCAGAGCCCGCGGCTCGACCCCCTGCGGCAGGCTGGAGGCGGAGGCGGGAAGGTCATAGAGCACCCAGTGGACCCAGGTGGTCTTCGGCGCCTTCGGGTCCGGCGCGTCCGGATCGTCCACGATCAGGGCCAGGCTCCGCGCCGCCTCCGGCGCGCCCTTCCAGGCGAGGGCGGGCGAGATGTCCTCGCCTTCGCAGGTGAAGCGGAAGGGGATCTCTCCGTTGGGCTCGAAGTCGGCAGACGTCAGGATCAGAGCCATGGCTTCGACCTCCTCGACGCGATTCTATCTTTGGCAAATTCGTGGCGGAAGGAGCGTCTTCACGTCACGAATTCTTCCTGGCCGCCACCGGACCCGGACCGATCACGTTTCTCGACTGGCGAGGACCATGAAAAATGGCGCTCTCAGGATACGGAGTTACCAATGTTAAGTACTTGATTCCATTTGACTTACGCCGTTCTTGCGCCCTATATTCCGAGGCGAGGAAGAACGATGGCCGAGCCGCTCGCCAAGGAAACGATCATATCGCCGAGCCCGGCGGTTCACCGCCTGCGGTCGTCGTTGCCCGAGCCGCTGCGCTCGCGCCTGCGCAGCGCCCGGGAGCTGGCGCGGGAGCTGGAGGACGCCGCGGGGGAAGGGGCCTTCCCCACCGCCGTGCCCGCCCTCGACCGCCTTCTCGCGGGCGGCTTGCCGCGCGGCCAGCTCGTGGAGCTGGTCGGCTCGCGCACCAGCGGCCGCTTCTCCATGCTCCTCTCCGTGCTCGCCGCGGCGACGAGCGTGGGCGAAGCGGCGGCCCTGGTAGATCTGGGGGACGGGCTCGATCCCGCGGCGGCCCGGGACGCGGGGATCGATCTCGAGCGCCTGCTCTGGGTGCGGCCGCCGACGCTCAAGAAGGCGCTGGCCGCGGCCGAGATGCTGATCGCCGGCGGCTTTCCCCTGGTGGTGCTCGATCTCGGCCATCGCGGCGGGCGGGGAAATGAAGCCGCCTGGCTGCGGCTGGCGCGCGCCGCCCGCGCGCACGATTCGGCGCTGCTGGTGGGAGCGCCCTGGCGGGTGAGCGGCACCGCGGCCGCCGTGGTGCTGAAAGCCGGCCGCCCGCGCGCCGCCTGGCGCGGCATCGGCGCCTCGCCGCGGCTCCTCACCGGAGTGGCCTCGCGCATCGTGCTGGAGAAATGCCGCAGCCGCCTGCCCGGCCGGGCGGAGGAGCTCGACCTGTCCCTGGTGGAGGTTCCACGGCCGGCGGCGGAGAGGCGTCTTCCCGCCAGGCCTTCCATGCACGCGCCGCGGGAGAACGTCGTGCCGTTCCTGCGGGTTGCGGCGGGGTAATCGATGTCCAGCTCGCCTTGGGACGCCGGACGGTCCTACCCGAAGGACAGGACCGTCCAACCTCCATGGGGCCAATGAAATGCCCCCCCGCATCGCCTGCCTCCTCCTCCCCCTTTTCCCTCTCGCCGCGCGGCTGCGCAGCGAGCCGGAGCTGGCGCGCGAGGCCCTGGTGACGGTGGAGGGCAACGGCAACGCCGCCCGCGTGGTCGCCGCCACCCGGCTGGCCCGGGCGGCCGGCGTGCGTCCGGGGCTCACCCTCGTCCAGGCCCGGGCGCTCTGTCCAAAGCTGGTGGCCCGCCCGCGGGACGGCGAGTGCGAGCGGGCGGCGCAAGAGGCCCTGCTGGAAGTGGCGGAGAGCTTCTCGCCGCGCGTGGAGGACGCCGGAGAAGGCCTCGCCTATCTCGACGTCGACGGCGTCGAGCGCCACTACCCGGGCCCTGCTCCCGAGCTGGATCTCGGACGCGCCCTGATGCACGCCGCCGAAGCCGCCGGCCTGCCGGCACGGGTGGGCATCGCGTCGAGCAAGCTCGCGGCCCGCGTGGCCGCCGGTCTTCCCGAGCCGCCGGTCGTCGTGCCCGCGGGCGAGGAGGCCGCCTTCCTGGCTCCACTGCCCCTCCATCGCCTCTCGCCCGAGGTGAATATCGCCGAGACCCTGGAGCGCTGGGGCGTGCGCTCGGTGGGAGACTTCGCCAGCCTGCCGCCTTCACGAGTGGCGAGCCGGCTGGGCCGCACCGGCCGCGAGCTGCACGCCACCGCCCGCGGCATCGATCTCCGCCCGCTGAAGCCGCGCGAGCCGGCCCCGGTCTTCCACGAGGGGATGAGCCTCGAGTGGCCGCTGGTCTCCCTCGAGCCCTTCCTGTTCGTCGGCCGGGCGGCGCTCGACCGCCTCTGCGAACGCCTGACGAGCCGCGGCTTCGCCTGCATCCGTCTGGGATTGGAGCTGCGGCTCGAGCCGGACGGCCACCAGTCGCGTTCCATCGATCTGCCGGCACCCACTTGCGACGCCAAGACCCTGCTGACGCTGGTGCGCCTCGATCTCGAAGCCCGCCCGCCGGGCGCGCCGGTGGCCGGCTTCACGTTCCTCGCCTATCCGGATCGCCCGCGCGAGGCGCAGCTCTCGCTCTACGGCCCGGCGGCTCTCTCGCCCGACAAGCTGGCCACCACGCTCGCCCGCCTCTTCGCCCTGCTCGGTCCCGACCGGGTCGGCTCGCCGCGTCCGGTGGACGGCCACCGTCCGGAGCGCTTCGCGCTGGTGGATTTCTCCCCGCCACCGCCGCCGGAGGTGCGCCGCGAGCCGCGCGCCGGCCGCGGCCTCCTCGCCGTGCGGGTGCTCAGGCCGCCGGTGGCGATCGAGGTGCTGGTGGACGAGAAAGAAGGCGAGGCTCCTTCCATCCCGGCCGAGATCCGCACGCCGGCGGCGGAAGCGGCGGCGAAGCGCCCGCGCGTCGAAGGCAAGGTGAAGGTGGCCTCGGGTCCCTGGGGACTCGAAGAGGAGTGGTGGGCCGAGGAGCCTGCCGGCCGGGATTACTGGGACGTCGAGCTCGCCGGACGCGGCATCTACCGCATCTACCGCGAACGGGCGACCGACGTCTGGTTCGCGGACGGCATCTACGACTGACGCCGCTGAGAACAAACAGGGCGCCCACACAGGAGCGCCCCGACAATCCTCATTGTGATGTGAAGGGAGTTTTTCTTACCAGGTCCAGACCAGGCCGGCGTTGACGCCGAGGCCGCCGAAGTCGACGTCCACGTCGCCGGTGATGTTGTCGGGATCGTCGTCACGCACGGTCGCTTCCATGCCGCGGTAGATCCCCTCGACCATGAAGCCAAAGCCGGAGGGGCCCTTGATGTCGGCGCCCACCACCGCGTACCAGCCGGTCTCGTCGTCGATGTCGCCGCGGTTGGTGTCGAGCAGGTAGTAGCCGATGCCGCCGCCCACGTAGGGCGTGAACCGGTCGCTCTGCGCGAACTTGAAGTTGAGCCCCGCCTCCAGCGGTACGGCCTTGATCTCGAAGTCCCGGCTCTCGGGAGAGGTGTCGGCCGTCAGGTCGCTGAAGTAGGAAGCCCGCAGCTCGACGATGCGCGCGAAGTCCACCTTCACGCCGCCGCCGAGCGCCTTGTCCGCGTCTTTGGTATCCCAGTAGGAGCCGAACAGTCCGAAGTCGGCCGCTGAGGCAGGTCCGGCGAGGAGCGCCAGCACCGCCGCTGTCCACAGAATCATCCTTTTCATGGCGTACCTCCTTTTCCGCGGCCGAGAGGAAAAACCCGGCCGACCGTTGCACGCAACGCCTCCCGCAGGGAAACGCGCGTCGATTCTGCACAGCCGCATGTGCAAGGGCTGGGCCAGGAGGAGCCGTACGGGTGGAGGAAGAACACGGACGGATACGGACGAACACGCTCAGGCGGTGTCCGTCCGTGAGGGTCTGTGTCCGTCCTCTGGCGCCTCCACCGAACCTACTTCCTCCGGTTGGCGGCGAGCACCCGCTTGCGCAGGCGGGAGCTGGAGGGAGTCACCTCGACCAGCTCGTCGCCGCGGATGAACTCCAGCGCCTGCTCGAGGTTCATCATCCGCGGCGGCACCAGGCGGATGGCGTCGTCCGAGCCGGAGGCGCGCATGTTGGTGAGCTTCTTCTCGCGCGTGATGTTGACGTCGAGGTCGTTGGGACGGGCGTTCTCCCCCACCACCATGCCCTCGTAGACCTCGTCGCCCGGCGAGACGAACAGCTCGCCGCGCGGCTGCAGGCCCTCGATGGCGTAGGCCGTGGCGCGGCCGGGACGGTCCGCGACGAGAGCGCCGTTGACGCGGTGGGCGATGTCCCCCTGCCAGTCGTCCCAGCCGTCGAAGAGGTGGTTCATGATGCCGGTCCCCCGCGTGTCGGTGAGGAACTCCGAGCGGAAGCCGATCAATCCGCGCGAGGGCACCCGGAACTCCATGCGCACGCGGCCCGAGCCGTGATTGATCATCTTCGTCATGCGGCCCTTCCGCACGCCCATCTGCTGCGTGACGACGCCGATGTACTCCTCCGGACAATCGATCACCAGCAGCTCCATGGGCTCGTGCAGACGGCCCTCGACGCGGCGCGTGATGACCTGGGGCTTGCCCACCGACATCTCGTAGCCCTCGCGGCGCATCATCTCGATGAGGATCGCGAGCTGCAGCTCGCCGCGGCCCGAGACCTGGAAGGCGTCCGGCGAATCGGTGGGCTCGACGCGGATCGAGACGTTGCTCAGCGCCTCTTTCTCCAGGCGCTCCTTGAGCTTGCGCGAGGTGACGTGCTTGCCGTCGCGGCCGCTGAAGGGCGAGTCGTTGACCGAGAGCACCATGGCGATCGTCGGCTCGTCGACCTGGATGGGCGGCAGCGCGCGCGGATCCTCCAGCTCGGAGAGCGTCTCGCCGATGCTCACCTCCGCCAGGCCGGCGAGAGCCACGATGTCGCCGGGACCGGCCTCGGCGATCTCCACCCGCCGCAGCCCCTGATAGCCGTAGAGGAGCGAGACCTTGGCCGGCAGGACACTGCCGTCGAGCCGGCAGACCGCCACCTCCTGCGCCTTGCGCAGCCGGCCGTTGAAGATGCGCCCGATGGCGAGCCGGCCGACGTAATCGTCGTAATCGAGGTTGGTGAAAAGGAGCTGCAGCGGCGCCGCCGGATCGAAGCGCGGCGCCGGCACCGAGCGCACGATCTCCTCGAACAGCGGCTCCAGCAGCTCGTCCGGCCCGTCAGGGGTGCGCCGGCAGCGGCCCGCCCGGGCGTTGCAGTAGAGCACGGGAAACTCGAGCTGCTCCTCGCTGGCGTCGAGGTCGATGAACAGATCGAAGACCTCGTTCAGCACCTCGCCGCTGCGCGCGTCGGCGCGGTCGATCTTGTTGATCACCACGATCGGCGGCAGCCCGGCCTCCAGCGCCTTGCGCAGCACGAAGCGGGTCTGCGGCAGCGGACCCTCGCTGGCGTCGACCAGCAGCAGCACGCCGTCAACCATCTTCAGCGTGCGCTCGACCTCGCCGCCGAAGTCGGCGTGGCCCGGGGTATCCACGATGTTGATGCGCACGCCGCGGTAGTTGACGGCCGTGTTCTTGGCCATGATGGTGATGCCCTTCTCGCGCTCCAGGTCGATCGAGTCCATCACCCGCTCGGCCACGTGCTCGTGGGCGCCAAAAGTGCCGCTCTGCCAGAGCATCGCGTCCACCAGCGTGGTCTTGCCATGGTCCACGTGGGCGATGATGGCGAGGTTGCGCACGTCGTCTCGGGTCTCGGAAGTCAAGGCCGTCCTCTCGTTCTATCGGGGAAGGGTGAATCGGAAAAGTTTGCACGCCCCGCGCAGGGGGCGGGAGGATACCACAACCGGCCCTCACTCCCCCAACCCCCT
>DATBGJ010000686.1:0-2102 GCA_036558045.1 Thermoanaerobaculia bacterium | reverse complement strand
AGATGGAGTCGCACAACCACCCCAGCTTCATCGAGCCCTACCAGGGATCGATGACTGGCGTCGGCGGCATCCTGCGCGACATCTTCACCATGGGCGCGCGCCCCATCGCCTGCATGGACGCCCTGCGCTTCGGCGACGTCGACGCTCCCCGCATGCGCTTCCTCATCGACGGCGTGGTGCGCGGCATCGGCGACTACGGCAACTGCGTGGGCATCCCCACGGTGGGCGGCGAGACGGGCTTCCATCCCTGCTACAACGGCAACATCCTGGTCAACGCCTTCGCCCTGGGGGTGGCCCGGCGCGACCGCATCTTTCACGCCCGCGCCAGCGGGGCGGGCAATCCGATCCTCTACGTCGGCAGCCGCACCGGGCGCGACGGCATCCACGGCGCCACCATGGCCTCGGAGGCGTTCGACAAGGAGAGCGAGCAGAAGCGGCCGACCGTGCAGGTGGGCGATCCGTTCACCGAGAAAGTCCTCCTGGAGGCCTGCCTGGAGGCCATGCGCACCGGCGCCATCGTGGCCATCCAGGACATGGGCGCCGCCGGCCTCACCAGCTCGACCTTCGAGATGGCCGGCCGCGGCGGCACCGGCCTGCGGCTCGACCTCGACCGCGTGCCCCTGCGCCAGCCGGGCCTGACGCCGTACGAGATGATGCTCTCCGAGTCGCAGGAGCGGATGGTGATCGTGGCGCGCAAAGGGCGCGAGGAGGAGCTGGCGCGGATCTTCCACCGCTGGGGTCTCGAGGTCGCCAACATCGGCGAGATCACCGCCAGCGGCCGCGCCGTCCTCACCTGGCGCGGCGAGACGGCGGCCGACGTCCCTATTCAGCCGCTCACCGAGGAAGCTCCCGTCTATCGCCGGCCGGTGGCCGAGCCGGCGGATCTCGCCGCGCGCTGGCAGGCGCCCGAGGTGCCGCAGCCGGACGATCTCCGGACGGCGCTCGAACGGCTCCTCGCCACTCCCGAGCTCGCCAGCAAGGAATGGATCTGGCAGCAGTACGACTCCACGGTGCGCACCAATACGGTGCAGGGTCCCGGCGGCGACGCGGCCGTGCTGCTCCTCAAAGGCACGCCCTCCGGCCTCGGCATGACCTGCGACGTCAATCCGGTCTACTGCCACCTCGATCCGCGGCGCGGCGGCGCCCAGGCGGTCGCCGAGGCGGTGCGCAACCTCGCCTGCGCGGGGGCCGAGCCGGTAGGTCTCACCGACTGTCTGAACTTCGGCAATCCGGAGCGGCCCGAGGTCTCCTGGGAGTTCCGCGAGTGCGTCCGCGGCATGTCGGAAGCCTGCCGGGCCCTCGGCGTGCCGGTCATCTCGGGCAACGTCTCCTTCTACAACGAGACCGAAGGGCGCTCGATCTACCCGACCCCGGCGGTCGCCATGGTCGGCGTCATTCCCGATCTGGCGGCGCTGCCGGAGCCCTGGTTCCAGCGCGAGGGGGACCGCATCGTCCTCCTCGGCGAGGACCGCTCGGAGCTCGGCGGCGCGGCCTATCTGCGGCTCCTCTACGGCATCGAGCAGGGACGCCCGCCGGCGGTGGACCTGGAGGCGGAGCTCCGCCTCGCCGAGCTGCTGCGCTCAGGCATCGCCAGGAGGTGGATCCGCACCGCGCACGACCTCTCCGAAGGCGGCCTTCTGATCGCCCTCGCCGAGGCCTGTTTCGGCCGCCGTCGCCTCCTCGGGGCGCGGGTCGAGGTGCCCTTGGCAGGAGCGGCCCTCTTCTCCGAGAGCCAGGCGAGAGCGATCGTCGCCTGCCCGCCCACCGTGACGGAAGCGCTGCTGCGTGAGGCGGAGGCGGCGGGAGTGCCGGCCCGCGACATCGGCGAGGTGGGCGGCACGGACCTGGAGGTGAGGACCGGGGGAGAGACCTTGAAGGCCTCGGTGGCCGCCCTTCACGAGATCTGGTCCACGGAGCTGCCGGTCGCCTTAGGGCTCTAATGACGAATGAAGAATGGCGAATAGCGAATAGCGAATGAAACCGGGAAAGAACTCGTTATAGGCGGTGCGGAAGAGGAAATGGGTCCTCCTTCGCCATTCTGAATTCGCCATTCGCCATTTATTCCCATGTGCGGCATCTTCGGCATCGACGGCGCTGACGAC
>DATBGJ010000685.1:0-3443 GCA_036558045.1 Thermoanaerobaculia bacterium | reverse complement strand
TCGACGAGATCGACGAGCACCAGAAGTTCCCGCGCGAGGTGATGGCGAAGGCGGGGGAGCTGGGCTTCCTCGGCGTCCTCTTTCCCGAGGAGTACGGCGGCGCCGGGCTCGGCTACGTCGAGTACGTCATCGTCATCACGGAGCTCTCGCGCGTCGATCCCTCGGTGGGCATCAGCGTCGCCGCCCACAACTCGCTGTGCACGAACCACATCTTCAAGTTCGGCAACGAGGAGCAGCGCCGGCGCTGGGTGACGCCGCTGGCGCAGGGCGGGAAGATCGGCGCCTGGAGCCTCACCGAGCCGGGAGCGGGATCGGACGCCGCCGGTACCCGCACCCGCGCCGAGCGCGCCGACGGCGGCTGGATCTTGAACGGCGCCAAGACGTTCACCACCCACGGCAGCGTCGGCGACGTCTGCGTCGTCTTCGCCGTCACCGACCCGCAAGGCCCCCGCCATCACAACATCTCGGCCTTCGTCCTGGAGAAGGGGATGGAAGGCTTCCGTCCCGGCAAGAAGGAGAACAAGCTGGGCATCCGCGCCTCGGACACCGCCGAGGTGGTGATGGAGAACTGCTTCGTCGCCGACGACCGCCTGCTGGGCGAGGAAGGCGAAGGTTTCATCCAGGCCCTGCAGATCCTCGACGGCGGCCGCATCTCGATCGCCGCCCTCGGGGTCGGCACGGCGATGGGCGCCTACGATGCCGCCCTGGCCTACTCGAAGGAGCGCGAGCAGTTCGGCAAGGCCATCGCCGGGTTCCAGGCCATCCAGTTCACGCTGGCGGAGATGGCGGTGCGCGTCGCCGCCGCCGAGGTCCTGACCTTCGCCGCCGCCGAGGCCATGGACCGCGGCGACAAGGTGACCCGGCTCGCCTCCGAGGCCAAGCTCTACGCCGGCGAGGCCGCCGTCTTCTGCTCCGAGCGCGGCGTGCAGATCCACGGCGGCTACGGCTTCATCAAGGATTACCGGGCCGAGAAGTACTACCGCGACGCCAAGATCTGCACCATCGGCGAGGGGACCAGCGAGATCCAGCGCCTGGTGATCGCCCGGCAGTTGCTGCAGGGGCGGTGATGGACGCCGGCCTCCCCCGCCCGGGCATCAATGCCCGGGCTACCGTGCGAAACAAGCCGGATAAATCCGGCTCCGCTGGGAGCCGCATTCATGCGGCTTCTTCGTCCTGTAGCCCGGGCATTGATGCCCGGGCGGAGCGGTGCCATGGGGACTAGGGCTTCCCTCGACGACGTAGTCCCCGGCGTCCTCGGCGGCCAGCCGCGGGCGCTGGGCCGGGCGATCTCCATCCTGGAGGACGGCGGCGAGGGCCAGCGCGAGCTGATCCGCCGCGTCTACCCGGCCACCGGCAAGGCGAAGGTGGTGGGGGTGACCGGACCGCCGGGCGCCGGCAAGAGCACGCTGGTGGACCGGCTGGCCCGGCTGTGCCGGAAACGCGGCGAGACGGTGGGCATCCTCGCCGTGGACCCGACGAGCCCGTTCACCGGCGGCGCCCTGCTGGGAGACCGCATCCGCATGCAGTCCCTCTACACCGATCCCGGCGTGTTCATCCGTTCCATGGCCACCCGCGGCGCCATGGGCGGGCTCGCCCGCGCCTCGCGCGACGCCGTGGACCTGCTCGACGCCGCCGGCTTCGATTGGGTGCTGGTGGAAACCGTGGGCGTGGGGCAGGACGAGGTGGACGTCGTGCGCACCGTGGATACGGTCGTCGTGGTGACCGTGCCCGGCCTGGGTGACGACATCCAGGCGATCAAGGCCGGGATCCTCGAGATCGCCGACGTCTTCGTCATCAACAAGGCGGACCGCGAGGGGGTGGAGCGCACGGCGCGCGATCTCGAGATGATGCTGTCGATCGGCGAGCATGGGGACTGGCTGCCGCCGATCGTCAAGACGGTGGCCGCCCGCGACGAAGGCATCGAGCGCGTGCTCGCCGAGATCGAGCGGCACCGCGAGCACCTGGGAGCGAGCGGCGAGATCGCGCGCCGCCGCCTCTCGCACCTGCGCCTGCGGGTGGAGACCATCCTCAAGGAGCGCGTGGTGGCCGCCGCCGACCGGGTGCTGGGACTGGACCGCGAGGTCGAGCACGGCTACGAGCAGCGGCTCGATCCGTACCGGGTGGCCGACCGGCTGTTCAGCGGCGTGCTCGAGGACGCCCGTGAAGAGTCCGGTGTGGCCGCCGCCGAGAGCGGCCCGGCCGTGCCGACCGAGGAGCGCATGGCATGATCAAACACATCGAGCACGTGGCCATCGCCGTGCGCTCCATCGCCGAGGCGCGGCGGTTCTACGAGGCGATGGGGCTCCACGTCGAGGCGATCGAGGACGTGCCCTACGACCGCGTGCGGGTGGCGCTGATCCCCTGCGGCGAGTCGCGCATCGAGCTGCTGGAGCCGATGGGGGACGACTCGCCGGTGGCCAAGTTCCTGGCCAGGAGCGGGCCGGGCATCCACCACCTTTGCCTCGCCACCGACGACGTGCGGAGCGCCAGCGATCGGCTGCGCGAGGAGGGATACCAGGTGCTGCGCCCCGAGCCCACCCCCGGCGCCGGCGGCTGCTGGATCCAGTTCATCCATCCGAAGAGCGCCGGCGGCGTGCTCATCGAATTATCTGAAGGCCCGCATTCCCCGGAGACCGAGCCGTAGGGGCGCAGCATGCTGCGCCCCTACAATGGCGCTGCCGACACGCTTAGAGGAGCATCATCATGATCCGCCCCGGCGCGCTGGTGATCGTTCATCTGATCAATCCCACGGAGAAATTCTGGGGGATCCTGCACGAGCTGGGCGTGGCCGGCGTGATGCTGCGCGGCATCAACGTCTCCAGCTTCGACGACTGGATGGCGCAGGCGGTCCGGCGCGGCGACCAGACGCTCGGCCTGTCGACGATGTTCGTGCCGCTGTTCCGGGTGGAGCGCATCTTTCTCGACGAAGCCGTCGGCGAGGTCGAGAGCTATCGCCAGCGCTTCCAGCGGCGCGTCGGCCAGCCGGTCGAGCGGTATCTCGGCCTGGAGGAAGGCGGAGAGGAGACGGGCGAGGTACCGTCGTGAGGAGCGATAATCCGCTTCATGAGCCGCCTGCGCCGCCTTCGGCCCCCTGACCTCTGGGCGTTCGCGCGGGCCTGGATCGTCCTCCTCGTCGCGGACGCCGGATTACGCCTGCTGCCGTATCCGCAGTTGGAGCGCCTGCTGGCGGCGCCGCGCAGGCAGAGGACGGCGGACGAGGAGGCCATCCCGCGGCTCGCCTGGGCCACGGCGGCGGCGGCGCGCCATCATCTCTACACCATGCGCTGCCTGCCGCGCGCGCTCTGCCTGCGCTGGCTCCTCGGCCGCTGCGGCATCGACGCCGATCTGCGCATCGGAGTGGCCCGCCAGGAGGAAGGGCTCGACGCCCACGCCTGGGTGGAGTGGCGGGGGCGGCCCGTGGGGGAGGAGGCCGGAGGCGCGGA
>DATBGJ010000684.1:0-7583 GCA_036558045.1 Thermoanaerobaculia bacterium | reverse complement strand
CCGAAGGATCGGTGGCGTACCGAAGCTTACGACGCGCCACCGAAGCTTACGACGGCGCACCGAAGCTTCGGTGGCCCACCGAAGCTTACAACGGCGCACCGAAGGATCGGTGGCGTACCGAAGCTTACGATGTGCCACCGAAGCTTACGACGGCACACCGATCCTTCGGTGGCGCCACCGAAGTTTGCGCCGACCGTTTCGTCCATCGTGTCCCCCTTGAGCACGGCTCTCGCACCGTTTGCTGAGGGGAAGAGCGATGAGGGGACACGAGGCGACAGCACAGTTTCATCGGGATCCGCTGCTCTTCCTCGATCAGACGTTCCTGACTGGGAGTGAAGCCGTCTGGCTCCCGGGACGTCAGCTCTGCATCGGCGAGCCGGCGGCGGCCAGGGCCGTCCTGACCAACGGCCAGGGCCTCTATCAGGACCACTCGGATTTCTTCCATACCCGGCGCGGCACGTTCGGACCGCGGTCCGCGCAGGAAGAGATCGGCGACCGCAGCCGCGCGCTGCTTCGCGCTCATCTCGCCGCGCGCGCCGGCGCGCTGCCGGAGGCGGTGGCGCGGGCCCTGGTACCGGCCAGCGACTGGCCCGACGCCGGGAACTGGCTCGTCTACCGGCATTTCGCCGACGCGTTGCTCGCGCCGGACAGCCCGCGACGGCTGCGCCAGACCGTGGACGAGGTCGTGCGACGGGCAGTCCTGGCCGGTGCCCGCGAACGTTCCTCCCGGCTACGCCGCGCGGTGTTCCGGTTCCGCGTCGAGCGCGAGCTGGTCAAGGCGGTGGAGCAGCGCCGGCAGCAGGGAGCCGGCCCGCCGGCCGACGTGCTCGACGTGGTCGCCGGCGCGGCGGGGCGCGAAGCGCCGGCGGCGGAGCTGGCCGAGGTCTTCCTGTCGTTCGTCTTCGCCGTCGCCGGTTCGGTCGGATTCGTCCTCGGCTGGTCGGTCTACCTGCTGGGCACCCATCCGCAGACCGCCACCGAGCCGGCCTGGGTGGTCCGCGAGGCGCTCAGGCTGTGGCCGGTGGCGTGGCTCCTGGGCTCCCGGCCGGCGCGGCCTCACGAGGTGGCCGGAGTCGCGGTCACGCCGGAGGACGAAGTCGTCGTCTGCCCTTATCTCGTCCACCGGCACCCGCGCTACTGGAACGATCCCACGAGCTTCCGGCCCGAGCGCTGGGCCACCGTCGACAACCACCAGGCGTACATCCCCTTCGGCTGGGGACCGCACCGCTGCCCGGCGGCCGCGCTTTCCCTGCAACTGGTCGAAGACGTCCTGGCGGTCATCATGAACGATTACCGGATCTGCCTCACCGCACATGACACCCGGCCGTGCCTCGGCCCGGCGCTTGCGCCGCCACGGTTCACGCTGGGCCTCACGCACCGGCCGTCAATCCACGAGAAAGGAGGTGAATAAGCATGGCGAAGGTCGCACGCGCCGTCCTGGCTGCGCTCTCCATCCGGCGGAAGGACTACCATTACCGCTGGTACTGGTATCACCACATCTGATCCGATGAGCCGGTGGGGGGCGGCCGCGCGCCGCTCCCCACCGCACCGGCGGGAGGAGGTATGAGCACACCGACCCTGGAGCTGGACTTCGTCCGCGAGATGCGCGCCCGCAAGGCCGCCGAAGGCGGAGTCTTCTGGAACGGCGACGTGCTGGCGGTGTTCGACGCCGAGGCGGCACAGAGGATCAGCGCGCTCAATTTCGGCGACCTGACCCTCCCCGACAAGCTCTCCGACCTGCTGCGCGGCCGCACCGGTGAACCGGTCTCCTGGAAAGGGGTGCGCGCCGCCTGGCTGGCAAAGATGCGGCATCTCGGGGACTCCGAAGGGGTGGGGCAGCTCGCCGACCGCATGGCGGGCCTCCTCGACGAGCGGCTCGGCCGTCCCCTCGACCTGGTCTGGGTGGCGCAGGAGGTGTGTACGCGTTCGCTGCTGCCCGTCGTGGTGGCCGGCCTGTCGGCCGCCGACACGGCGCGCGTCATCCGCGACCAGACTCTCAAGCTGCAACGGCTGCTGACCTTCGAAGCGGTCCGCGAGACGCGCTGGCAGGAGGTGCGCGCCATCTTCATCCAGGTCAGCGCCGGATCGGTGATGCGCCGCGAGCTGCGGGGCCGCGCCGCCGGCCGCCGGCCGCGCCGGCCCGATCTGACCGATCCGGTCGTCGACATGCTGCCCGAGCTGGGCCTCGACCGCGCCGTCGACGCGGTCACCGCGGTGCTCACCGCGATCGCCGGCCCGCCCGGCTCCGCCGCGGCGGCTCTCGTCTACGAGCTGACCCGCCAGCCCGACTGGGAGGAGCGGATGGCCGCCGAGCTGGCGCCGATTCCCCCCGGCGAGCTGTGCAATCCGCGCGTCGCCCCGGTCACCCACCGCTTCGTCAAAGAGACCCTGCGCATGTGGAGCCCGCCGATCTTCCTCACCCGGCCGGTGCGCAAGGATATCGAGCTCGACGGCGTGTGCCTGCGGGAAGGCCAGCGCTACTTCGTCAGTCCCTACCTCATTCATCACGACCCGCACAATTGGCAGGATCCCGAGGTCTTCGATCCCGACCGCTGGCTGCCCAACGCGGACCGGCGCCCGTGCTCCGCCGCCGGCTACGTCCCTTTCGGATGGTCGCCGACGACCTGTATCGGAGCCAGCCTGGGAACCTCGCAACTGCTGCTGCTGTGCCAGCTCCTGTGCACCCGCTATCGCATCCAGGTGGCGAAGCCCGAGGACGTGCAGATGGCTCTCGCCGCCGTGCCTCTGCCCATGGGCTTCCACGGCGTCGTCACTCGACGGTGACCCGGGGGCGGATCGCATGGATGACTCCGCCTGGCGTCAGCTCCAGGACCTGCTCGACCTCGCCACGCCGTGGGCGCTGCGCGTGGCGGCGACCCTGCGCATCCCCGACCTCATCGCGAGCGGTGTGACGGATCTCGCGGCGCTGGCCGAGCGCAGCGCCGCCGACGTGGCGACCCTGGAGCGCGTCCTGCGTCTGCTGGTGGCGCGCGGCGTGCTCGCGGAGCCCGAGCCGGGCGAGTTCAGCCTGACCGCGATCGGCCGCTTGCTGGAGAACGGGGCGGGCTTTCGCGCCTGGCTCGATCAGGACGGGTTCGGCGGACGGATGGATCGCGCGTGGCCGGCCCTGCTGGACTCGGTACGCGCGGGGCTGCCCTGCTACGCCGACCTCTTCGGCGCCCCTTTCTGGGAGGATCTCGCGGCCCATCCGGAGATCGCCGCGTCTTACAACACGCTGATGGCCGCGCAGTCGGCGAGCATCGGCCCGGCGCTCGCCGAGTGCTTCGACTGGAGCGGGGTGCGGGAGGTCGTCGACGTGGGGGGCGGCAGCGGCACGCTTCTCGCCGCCCTCGCCCGTGCGCATCCCCATCTGCGGGGAACGGTCCTCGAATTTCCCTCGACCGCCCGCGCGGCGGCGGAACGCTTCGCGCGCGAAGGCCTCGCCGAGCGTTGCCGCGCCGTGGGCGGCAGCATGTTCGACGCGTTGCCCAAGGGCGCCGACGTCTACATCCTGTGTGTGGTGATCGGTGACTGGAACGACGCGCGGTCGGCGGCCATCCTGGCGAGGTGTGCCGAGGCCGCCGGCGCTACCGGCCGCGTTCTCATCGTGGAGGCGGCGCGCGAGGCGGATCCCGCCGGGAGCGCGGCCATGGATCTCCAGATGCTCGTCGTTTCCGGCGGCCGTTCGCGCACCCGCGAGGAATTCCGCGCCGTCATCGCCGCCGCGGGATTGGAGCTCGTCCGGAGCTACTCCATCTTTTCGGGCCTCTGCGTGCTCGAGTGCGCGGCGCCGCTCCGATCCTTACGTTGAGACCCGCCTGCCTTGCGGGACGGCCTCGCCCAGGGCTTCCTCGAGCTGGGCGAGCCTCACCGGCTTGCTGATGAAGCCGTCCATGCCCGCCGCGAGGCAGCGCTCGCGATCTCCCGACATGGCGTAGGCGGTGAGGGCGAAGATCCGCGGCTGGCGGGCGGCGGGGAGCTGCCGGATACGCCGGGCCGTCTCCAAGCCGTCGATCTCGGGGATCTGAATGTCCATCAAAACCACGTCGTAGGGCTGGCTGGCCAGGGCTTCCAGGACTTCCTTGCCGTTGAAGGCGACGTCCGCCTTGTATCCCAGGTGTGCGAGCAGGGCGAGGATGACGTGCTGGCCCACCAGATCGTCGTCGGCGAGCAGGATCCGCAGCGGGCGGCCCCGCGCCAGGTCGCGATCGGCGACGGCGGCCGGCCGGCGCGGCAGCGGAGCGGCCTCGCCGACGATGGTGAAGTGGAAGGTCGAGCCCTTGCCCGCCGTGCTCTCGGCCCAGATCGCGCCGCCCATGAGCTCGGTCAACTGCTTGCTGATCGCGAGGCCCAGGCCGGCACCGCCATGGGCGCGGGTCGTCGAGCCGTCGAGCTGCTGGAACGGGGTGAACAGCCGGCCCAGATCCTCCGCGGCGATGCCGATGCCGGTGTCGGTGACGGCGAAGTGGGCCTCCAGGCGGCCGTCGTCCAGGGTGCGGGCGGAGAGCGCGACGTGCACCTCGCCCGCGAGGGTGAATTTGACGGCGTTGCTGAGCAGGTTGACCAGCACCTGGCGGGTGCGGGCATGGTCTCCCACCATCGCTTCCGGAGTCCAGTACGCGATGGTGTGGCGGAGAGCGATTCCCTGCCGGGCGGCGAGGGGCGAGGCGATGGCGAGGCTCTGCTCGATCACCGCGGCGAGGCGGAAGGGAGCGCGCTCGGTCTCCACCATGCCCGCTTCCATCCTGGAGAAGTCGAGGACGTCGGTGAGCAGCGCCAGAAGCGCCTCGCCGCCCGCCTGGACAGCCTGCAGGTAGTCCCTCTGCTCGGCCGTGACGGAGGTCTCCTGGAGCAGGCCGGTCATGCCGATCACGGCGTTGAGGGGCGTGCGGACCTCGTGGCTCATATTGGCCAGGAACTCGCTCTTCACGCGGCTCGCCCGCAGGGCCTCGTCCTTGGCCTCCAGCAAGGCGGCGGTGCGCTCCCGCACCTGCTCCTCCAGGCCCAGCCGCAGCCGGTCGAGCTCGCCGTGGACGCGCCGGAAGCGGCTGGAGAGGGAAGCGCCCATGGCCGCCAGGACCACCGCGAAGCCGAAGGGAGCCAGCGAGACGCGGCCGCTCCACGGCGCCGCGAGCAGCCGGGCCGTGATGTCCACGGCTTCCACGGCCACCATCACGGCGCCGCCGGCGGCGAGGAGTCGGGCCTCGGCCTGCCCCTTCCAGGCCTCGCGCAGGATGGGAGTGGCCGCCACCGGCAGCAGCGGCAACAGCCACAGCAGGCGCAGGCCCTGGCTCTCGACCACCGGGCGGACACTGGGCCACAGGGCGATGAGCAGGGCCACGCCCAGGTGCGAGAGCTGATAGCCGCGGAGCAGCCGGGGGATGGGCCGCGAGAAGAAGGTCCAGAGGAACTGGATGGCCAGGGCCGCGGCGGCGTGGCCGGTGAGGTCGCTGATCCGCACCGCCGCGTCGTAGCGGCCGGTGACCGTGTAGATCCAGTACGAGCTGGCAAAGGTGTTGGCGGCGAAGGCCAGGGCGAGCAGGCCGAACCAGAGGTGCCCCTTCTCCTGGCGGCGGCGGAGATAGAGCAGGAGGTGATAGGGCGCCGCGGCGAGGAACAGGAGGCCGAGGACGAGCACGGGGAGATCCGCCAAAAGGGTGCGATTCCACGCCAGCTCTACGCGGTCGCGCAGGGCGGGGTAGCTGCCGAGGAGCAGGGTCGCGCCGACCGGTCCGCTCTCCGGGCTGCGGTCGGTGATCCAGGCCGTCCGCCGCACCCGCAAGGCGAGGAAGACCTCGCCGTTGTTCCCCACCGCCTCGCGGGGAACCCGGAAGACCTCGGCCGTGGCGTGGGGCAGCTTCTGCGGCCAGCTCCGGGAGCTGCCGAGGAGCCGGCCTCCGGCGTAGGCCTGATAGCCGCCGAAATCCGCCGGGCCGAGGAGCAAGCCGAGCCGGCCCTGGCGGGCGGCGAGGCGCGCCTCCGCGCCGAGGGTCACCACGCGACGGAACCAGACCATGCCGTCGGCGCCGCGGTAGCCCTGTTCGCTCCAGGTGCCGGGGAGAGGGACGTCCCGCCAGGCCGCGTCGTCCCAGGCGGGGCCGGCCCAGCGCGGGTCGTCGCCGGCGTGGGATTTCCAGAGCTGGCGCTGGACGGGCTCAGAGCTGGCCGCTGCACCGGCCGGCAACAAGAGCAGGGCCGCCAGCAAGGCCGCGCCGAGGTTGCTGTTCCTGGGCATGTTTGTGCGGGGGAGTATAGCCGAGCGGGGCGGTTGAATGGCCTGGTGGTTCGCTGGGGTTCTTGGACGTCGGACGGTCCTGAACCGGAAGAGAACGTAGGGCGCGCTGTGCGCGCCTTGAATCGTTGACGGTGCGCAGAGCGCACCCTACAGCAAGATCCCTTCGCATGCGTCCCCCTCTCCAGCTTGCTGGAGAGGGGGCCAGGGGGTGGAGGTCTCGAAGGGCAGGACCGTCCGAAGCCCAAGGCGAGCTGGACCCTGTACTCGGGCATTGACGCGCATCTCAAAGGGTGTACGATGCCTCCGAGCTAGGGGGGCCGCACGGCTGAGATCCCTTCGGGGACCACCCTCAGAACCTGACCTGGGTCATGCCAGCGTAGGGAAGCCATCGCCGGCCCTTGCTCTCACAGCGAGGAGCCCGCGATGATCGAGCCCGCGTCCGTCCGCCGTCCCACCGTCACCACCGATCCCTTCCCCAACGCGCGGAAGATCTACGTCGCAGGCAGCCGGCCCGGTGTGCGGGTGCCGATGCGGGAGATCCGCGTGTCGCCGACGCGGACGCACGCCGGCCTGACGGTGGAGAACCCGCCGGTCACCGTCTACGACACCTCGGGGCCCTACACCGATCCGGCGGCGCGCATCGACGTCTACGCGGGCCTCGCGCCGCTGCGCCGCGCCTGGATCGAGGGCCGCGGCGACGTCGAGGAGCTGGCGGCGGTTTCTTCCCTGTATGGACGCCAGCGCGCCGGGGACGCGAGGCTCGACGCGATCCGCTTCCCGCATCCGCGCCGGCCGTTGCGCGCACAGCCGGGCGGCAACGTCACGCAGATGTGCTACGCGCGGCGCGGCGTCGTGACGCCCGAGATGGAGTTCGTCGCCATCCGCGAGAACCAGCGGCGCGAGCTCCTCCGGGAATCCGACGGCCACGCCTGGGGCGGCGGCGTGGCGCAGCACCCCGGGCAGTCCTGGGGCGCCGCCATGCTGCCGGTCATCACGCCGGAGCTCGTGCGCGACGAGGTGGCGCGCGGCCGCGCCATCATCCCCGCCAACGTCAACCACCCGGAGAGCGAGCCGATGATCATCGGCCGCAATTTCCTGGTGAAGATCAACGCCAACATCGGCAATTCGGCGGTGACTTCGTCGATCGAGGAGGAAGTGGAGAAGCTCATCTGGGCCATCCGCTGGGGCGCCGACACGGTGATGGACCTCTCGACGGGGAAGAACATCCACGAGACGCGCGAGTGGATCCTGCGCAACTCGCCGGTGCCGATCGGCACCGTGCCGATCTATCAGGCGCTCGAGAAAGTGAACGGCAAGGCCGAGGAGCTGACCTGGGAGATTTACCGCG
>DATBGJ010000683.1:0-4826 GCA_036558045.1 Thermoanaerobaculia bacterium | reverse complement strand
CGATTGCTCCAGCGGAGCCACGTTTCGATAGGCCGGTGCGGGAGCGCCGGCCGAGAGGGCACGCCGATCGCTCTACTTCGCCGCCTTCGTCCCCGCCTTCTCCTGCGCCATCCACGCCTTGACGTTCTTCTCCAGCACGTCGAGCGGCAGGGCGCCGTTGCCGAGGACCTCGTCGTGGAAGGCGCGGACGTCGAACTTCGCTCCCAGCTCCTTCTCGGCCTCGGCGCGCAGCTCCTTGAGCTTGAGCTCGCCGATCTTGTAGGCGAGGGCCTGGCCGGGCCAGACGATGTAGCGGTCCACCTCGACCTCGATGTCGTGCTCGGCCTTGCCGGCGTTGGCCTTGAAGTAGTCGATCGCCTGTTGGCGCGTCCAACCCTTGGCGTGCATGCCGGTGTCGACCACCAGGCGGACGGCGCGCCACATCTCGTAGGTGAGCTGGCCGAACTTCGAGTACGGATCCTTGTAGAGGCCGATCTCGTCGCCGAGGCTCTCGGCGTAGAGGCCCCAGCCTTCGGTGAAGGCCGTGTAGTCGTCGTAATGGCGCCACTCCGGGACGTTCTCCATCTCCTGCGCCAGCGAGAGCTGCAGGTGATGGCCCGGCACGGCCTCGTGCGCGGTGAGCGCCTCCATCTCCCATTTCGGGCGCGACTTCAGGTCGTAGGTGTTGGCGTTGAACCAGCCGGGCCGGCCGGCGGCGAGCGAGCCGTTCTCGTAATAGGCGGTGGTCTGCGACTTCTCGGAGTACGAAGGCACCGGAGTGACGCCGTAGGGCAGCCGCGGCAGCTTGCCGAAGAGCTTCACCAGCTCGGGATCGATGCGCTTGGCGATGTCGCGGTAGCCGGCCAGCAGATCCTCGGGTTTGTCGTAGAAGAACCGCGGATCGGTGCGCAGGAAGGTGAAGAACTCCTGCAGGCTGCCCTTGAAGCCGGTCTTCGCCATCAGCTCTTCCATCTGCCCGTGGATGCGCTTGACCTCGGCGAGGCCGATCTGGTGGATCTGCTCGGGCGTGAGGTCGGTCGTCGTCTGCTGCCGCACGTTGTAGGCGTACCAGGCCTTGCCGTCCGGCAGATCGCTCATGGCGATGGACTCGCGGGCGGCGGGCACGTAGGTGTTGGCGAGATAGCTCTGCAGCTTGCGGAACGCCGGCGCGACCTGCTCGTTGAACGCCGCGACGGCCGCGTTCTTCAACCGCTCCTGCTCGGCGGCGGGGATGGTGGACGGGAACTTCTGGAAGGCCTTGAGCATCGGGCTCGCCAGCGGCTCGTCGACGAGCAGGTTGCCGGCCTGCGCCGGCACGTCGCGCAGGGTGACGCGCGGCGGCGTGATCCCTTCCTGCAATCCCTTGTCGAGGAGAGCGATCGTCTGATCGATGACCGTGGGGATGCCGCGCAGGCGGGCGACGATGTCTTCGTAGTCCTTGACGGTGCGGCCGGGCATGTAGGACAGGAGCTGGGGAAGGCCCTGCTGCACGCCGCCCACCTGCGTGACCGCCATGTATTCACCGTGGAACCTCTCGCCTTCGATCTCGCGCTCCATGCGGCGGCGCGCCAGGTCGTAGTTGACCTGATCGGCCGGCTCGAGCTGCGCGCGGTCGATCGACAGCAGCGCCTCCAGGATCTTGTGGGAAGTGGCGTGTCCGAACGCGATGGCCTCGAACGAGGAGTCGGACCAGCGGTCGTTCAGACCGGGGTAGCCGACCGCGGTGGCGAACTCGGGGGAAGAGTGCATGACGAAGTCCCAGGCCAGATCGAACAGCTTCTGCAGCCGCTCGCTCTCGCTCCCCTGCCCCCTGGTGGCGGGGAACTGCTCGAACTTGCGGGCGTACTCGACGAGATCCGGCGCCACGGCGGCGTGGAGCGCGGCGGCGGCCAGGAGGAGCGCGGCGAAGGCGAGGGTGAGTCTCTTCATGGGATAGGTCCTCTTGAGGGATGACGCAGGTGATCATACGGGTTCCAGGCGGTGAAGGTTACGTGAATCGGACCGGCATGCCCGCGGAAGTGCAGGCGCTCCGCTTTACTTCGCACCCTTGGGCCCCCCCTTCTCCCCCGCCACCCACGCCTTGATGCTCTTCTCCAGCAGGTCGAGCGGCAACTGGCCGCTGCCCAGGACGTGGTCGTGGAAGGCGCGGACGTCGAACTTCGGCCCCAGCTCCTTCTCGGCATAGGCGCGCAGCTCCTTGATCTTCAGCTCGCCGATCTTGTAGGCGGGCACCGATCCCGGCTGCGAGATGTAGCGGTCCACCTCGGCCTCG
The DNA here is from genome assembly GCA_036558045.1 of Thermoanaerobaculia bacterium. Taxonomy (GTDB): domain Bacteria; phylum Acidobacteriota; class Thermoanaerobaculia; order Multivoradales; family UBA5704; genus DATARR01. Next base: position 2,575 of record DATBGJ010000683.1, on the reverse strand, counting down.
ATCTCGCGCTCGGTGCGGGCGGAGTTCGCCCGGCAGTAGTCGATCGCCTGCTGGCGCGTCCAGCCGAAGGCGTGCAGGCCGGTGTCGACCACCAGGCGGATGGCCCGCCAGATCTCCAGGGTGAGCTGGCCGAACTTCGAGTACGGGTCCTTGTAGAGGCCGAGCTCGCCGCCGAGGCTCTCGGCGTAGAGGCCCCAGCCCTCCGAGAAGACGGGATAGACGTCCCATCGCCGCCACTCGGGCAGCTCGCCGAGCTCCTCGACCAGCCCATACTGGAGATGGTGCCCCGGCACCGACTCATGGGCCGTCAGGGCCTCCATGCCCCACTTCGGACGGGATTTCAGGTCGTACGTGTTGATCAGCATCCAGCCGGGCCGGCCGGCGGCGAGCGAGCCGTTGTTGTACAGCGCCGCCGGCGCCGACTTCGTATCGCCCTCCATGGCCTTGACGCCGTAGGGCAGCCGCGGCAGCCGGCCGAAGAGCTTGATCAGCTCGGGATCGATGCGCTTGGCGATGTCGCGGAAGCCGGCCATCTGGTCCTCGGGCTTGTCGTAGAAGAAGCGCGGATCGGTGCGCAGGAAGTTGGAGAAATCCTCGAAGCTGCCCTTGAAGCCGGTGGCGGCGATGACCTTGTCCAGCTCGCCGCGGATGCGCTTGACCTCGGCGAGGCCGAGCTCACGGATCTGCTCGGGGCTGAGGTCGGTGGTGGTGAAGAACCGCAGCAGGTAGGCGTACCAGGCCTTGCCGTCCGGCAGGCCGCTCACCGCGATCGACTCGCGGGCGCCGGGGACGTAGGTCCCGGCGAGATAGTCGTGCAGCTTGTGGACGGCCGGCGTCACCTGCCGCGTGAAGATCTCCGCCGCCTCGCGCCGGAGGCGCTCCCGCTCGGCGGCCGGGATCGTCTCAGGGATGCGCTGGAACGGCTCCAGGATGGGGTTCTTCAGCGGATCGGGATCGCCGGCGAGCAGGCCGAGGACCGCGTCGGGGACGTTGCGCAGGGTCACGCGCGGCGGCGTGATCCCCATCTTCAGGCCCTCGTCCAGCCGCGCGATGCCCTGCTCCACCAGCCGCGGGAAGCCGCGCAGGCGGGCGAGCATGTGCTCGTAATCCGCGGCGGTGCGGGCAGGCGTGTAGGCGAGGAGCCCCAGGCCCGCGGAGATGCGGTCGCCCATGTTGTCGACCAGCAGGTAGTCGTTGTAGAAAGGACCCAGCTCGTGGAACCTCTCGCCTTCGATCTCGGTCTCGAAGCGCCGGCGCGCCAGGTCGTAGCTCAACTGCTCGGCGGGCGCGAGGCGAGCGCGGTCGATGGACGCGAGGGCCGCCAGCTCCTGGTGGGGCAGCCGGTGGGTGAGCGCGAGGGTCTCGGGCGACAGGTCCGGCAGGCGGTCGTCCAGGCCGGGATAGCCGATGTACGCGGCGTAGTCGGGCATCTCGCGCATGCGCGCGGCCCAGTAGAGGTCGAAGAACCGCTTCAGCCTCTCGCTCCCGCCTCCCTGGCCGCGGGTGGCCGGGAACTGCTCGATCTGGCGCGCCAGCTCGACGAGGTCGGCGGGCGGCGCGGCGCGGGCGGGGGCGGCAAGGCAGAGGACGGCGAGCAAGAACCCGAGTCGCTGCATGGGATATCAGAAACTCCTTTCGGCGCCAGTGTACCGCCTCCCCCATCACCGCCCCCTTTGAGGACATCCGGGCTTTCGTTATACACTGCCGGGGCGCGCCGGGTGGCGCATGACCTCCCCGTGCTCCACCACCGATGAGCTTCGCGACACCCGACCTCCCCTTCGAGCGCCACACTCTCGACAACGGCCTGCGGATCGTCCTCCACCGCAGCGCCGCGCTGCCGCTGGTGGCGGTCAACCTCTGGTATCACGTCGGCTCGAAGAACGAGCGGCCGGGCCGCACCGGCTTCGCCCACCTCTTCGAGCACATGCTCTTCCAGGGCAGCGAGCACGTGCGCACGCACGACCATTTCCGCTACATCCAGCAGATAGGGGGCGTCGCCAACGGCTCGACCTGGTTCGACCGCACCAACTACTACGAGACCGTGCCGGCGCACCAGCTCGACCTCGCCCTCTGGCTGGAGTCGGACCGCATGGGCTTCTTCCTCCCCGCCCTGACGCAGGAGAACCTCGACACGCAGCGGGACGTGGTGACGAACGAGCGCCGCCAGCGGGTGGAGAACCAGCCGTACGGCCTCGCCGGCGAGCGGCTGCACGAGCTGCTCTATCCGCCTGGCCATCCCTATCACTGGCCGGTGATCGGCTACATGGAGGACATCGCCGCCGCCACCCTGGAGGACGTGCGGAGCTTCTTCCGCACCTACTACACGCCCAACAACTCGGTGCTCACCCTGGTGGGGGACTTCCAGCCGGCGGAGGCGCTGGAGCGCATCGCGGCATGGTTCGGCGAGATCCCCGCCGGTCCGCCGGTGCCACCGGTCTCGGCGCCGCTGCCGCCGTTGGGAGGCGAGCGCCGCGCCGTGCTGCCGGACGACGTGCGCCTGCCGCGCGTCTACGCCGGCTTCCGCGCTCCGGCCTACGGCGAGCGGCAGTGGTACGCCGCGGACCTGCTCGCCGCG
>DATBGJ010000682.1:0-2619 GCA_036558045.1 Thermoanaerobaculia bacterium | reverse complement strand
GAAGGAGTCCCCCAGATCCCGGACAATCCACTGAAGAAGCTGGGATTTCTCGGCGGGATTCAGCTCGGACAGGAGCTGCTCGGCCTCTTGGAGCTTGGTCATGGCGTCTTCTCTCGTGGATGATACTACGACCGATTTCGCGCCACCCCTGACGGGGTTCGCGGATTCCGTTTCCGTCCTCTCCCCAGCGCTCACGCACTGGGCTATGAGTATGCCGCCCTCCGGGCTCTCGATAATGGCCTGCGACGGCGGCCCTTAAAGTGCCCAGCTTCTGGGCTACGTCGGCGAGCTAGCCACCGCCACCAGCGCAAAGGACAGCTCCACCTTATCGCGGCCACGCAGCAGTCCTCGTCCTTGGCGGTAAGGCGGGACTCCGAAATCGCTCGGCCGTAAGGAGATCGCGCCCTCGGCCCGCAGCTCGATGCCGGCCACCGCGATCGTCACTTCCGTCTCCAAAGGACGGGTGGCGCCGCGCACGGTCAGCTCGCCTTTTATACGGTAGCGGCCCGGCGTGAGGCGTTCCAATCCCATAGCGCGAAACATGATCGTGGGATGGGCGGCCGAATGGAGCTGCCAGGCGATCAAGGCATGGCGGAAGCGGCGGCGCAGGCGCTCCGGCAGCCGCCGCAGTCCATATGCCCTGCGGTCCGCGGGCTCGTCAACGGCTAGGGCGTCGGCCGGCACCGTCAGCTCGATCTCCGCCGCCTCCGGGGCCTCGGGATGCCAGACCACGCTGCCGGCGAGCTCCGTCACCCGCACCACGTGCTCGCGGACGAGAAAGGCGAGCGGACCGTGCACGGGAAACCGGGCGACGATCCGGCTGCGGTATGGGTCGAGCCAGTGGCGCGGGCTGCGCAGGTAGAAGAGGAAGTTCTCTTCGAACATCGCCCGCGCCGCCTGCCATCGTTCCGGCTGCGGCTCGCCGCGCCGCGCCTCGACGATCAGCACGTGTGGCAGGTCGGGCCGGTCGTTGTACGTCTCGTGCCGCTCGAGACCGCGGAAGAGCTCCTGCTCGCTCTCGCCCCAGCCGCACCAGCGTAGATCCGTAAAGCCGCAGGCGAGCAGCGCCTCGGCGAGCAGGTGGCGGTTCCACAGGAACTGGTGTCCCCAGCCGCGGAAGGCCCGGTTGAGCTGCAGTCCCATTGCCTGCCGCTCACTTGCCTCCAGATCGTAATGGGTGCTCAATACCCAATCGAGGTTGGGTGTCGAGAGGCGCAGCCATCCTCCGGGAGCCAGCACGCGGTGCACCTCGCGGAGGAAGGCGAGGCCGTGATCGAGGCGCAGATGTTCCAGGAAATGCTCGGCGAAGACGGCCACGGCACCGGCGAAAGGAAGGCCCTCGGTGACGTCGGCGACGACGTCCACTTCGGGCAGGTTCTGCAGGTCGACGTTGACCCAGCCTTCCAGGCGCTGGTTGCCGCAGCCGATGTGGAGGTACAGCGGCGCCGTGTCCGTCATCGCCCCGCGGCGACCGTCTCCTTCTCCGCCGGTCCCAGCGCCTTCACCAGCACCCCGTAGCCCGAGGTGCCGATCCACAGCTCGTCCTTGACGACGCGCGCGGCGGAGATGTCGCGGGCGGGGACGGGGACGTCCACGACCACGAACTTGCGGCTCTCGCGGTCGAAGAGGCGGACGGTGTCGCCGCTCACCAGCAGGGCCGAGCGGCGCTCGTCGCCGGTGGGCAACACGCGGGCGGATTCGTCGAGGAGCTTCACCCAATCGCCGTCGGCGGCGGTGCGGGTGAACACCCCTCCCGGTCCCCAGAGCAGGAGCTGCGTGCCGAGCTGCTGCAGCCGGCCGCCGGCGAACGGCGCGGCGATGGTGTGGTTGTCATCCGCGGTCAGCCGGTAGACGGATTCCTGGCTGCTCACCCACAAGGCGTCGCCGTAGAGGGCGGCCGAGCGCGGCGCGCCGTGCTGGAACGGCCGGCGGGTGAAGACCTTGCCCTTGAATTCGTAGAGGGCGTCCGGCGAGCGGGCGAGCAGCCGGGAGCCGTCGGCGATGAACTGCTCGACCCGGCCCGTCCCCATGTCGCGCACCCAGTGCCAGCCGACGCCGCGCCGCTCGAAGAGGCCCTGCTCCGTGGCGGCGAAGATGCGGTCCTGATGCACGGCGAGGTCGAGCACGGTGGGCAGCGAGGCGAAACCGCCGAAGCTCTTGCCGCCGTCTCGAGAGGAGTAGACGCCGGAGAACGGCCCGGCGTGGCTCACCGCCACCAGCACCTCGTCGCCGACGGTGCCGAAGGCGGAGACGCGGGTGTTGATCATCCCGGCGCCGGAAGGCCGTAGGGTGAGGCCGCCGTCCTCCGAGATCCAGGTGCCCGCGCCCTCGGTGCCGAGGATCACCCGCTCCGGGTGCGCCGGATGGTAGGCGATCGAGAGCACGGAGATGCCGGGGTCGCCCACCCGGCGCCAGGTCTTGCCGCCGTCGTCCGAGACGTGGAGGCCGGCCACGGTGCCGGCCAGGAGGCGCCCGCTCGGCAGGGCGGCGAACGCGGTGGTGCGCCGCTCCTCGAAGCCGTCCTTGAAGCGCTCCCATTTACCGCCGCGGTCCGCCGTGTGGTAGACCCAGCCGCAGGTGCTGGCCCAGATCTCCCCCGGCCGCTCCGGCACCGGCGTG
>DATBGJ010000681.1:0-5666 GCA_036558045.1 Thermoanaerobaculia bacterium | reverse complement strand
ATCTGGAACGGCCGCGTGGTCACCGCCCGCGGCACGCCGTCGTTGCCGATGCGCAGCTCCAGCAGGTATTTGCCGGGCGGCAGAGAGCCCGCGTGCAGGCGGCCGAGCACGAGATCCGGCTCGCCGGCCTCGCCCGGGGTGACGGCCTGCAGCTCCAGCTTGCCGCCGGTCACCGCCTTGCCTTCGCCGGTGAGGATGCGCTCCTTCACCCAGGCGCCCTTGCTCGCGAGGCCGCGGCCGAGCAGCAGCACCTGCGCCTCTCCTGCCGCGGCCAAAGAGGCGTGCGCCGCCGGCAGCACGGTCCGGCCGTGGATGTCGAAAGAAGCCTCCGCCGGACGCACGAGCACCCATGGGTCGTCGACGGCCGGCAGGAAGAGGGCGTCGGCTTGCATGGTCCCGGCGGCGGACGTGGCGAGGCTCACCGGCACGGTCAGCAGCGAGTAACGCCCGTTGCCGCGGTCGCGCACCAGCACGCGCAGGCGCTGCTCGCCCGCGGGCAGCGCGAGCTTGCCGAGCACGCGCACGCCGCCGCGGCCGAGGCGGTCCCGCAGCTTGGCGGGATCGAGGTCCACGGCCTGGGCGAAGAAATCGCTGCTGTTCCCCTTCGCGTCCAGGGCGTAGCCGTAGACTTCGAGCCCGACCCGCGGCGCGCCCGGCGCCAGGAGCGGCGCGCCCGGCACCTCGATGACCACCGCCACCGGAGTCGATTCCGCCCCGGCCCGCAACGGCACGGCCGCGACCTCGACGCCGAGATCGTCGCGCTCCTCCTCCCCCGCCACCAGCGTCGCGGCCTCGGCGAGCCGCTGCACGTCCTTCTGCTGGCTGAACGGCAACGGCGCGAAGTAGCCGCCGCGATGGACGAGCTTGGCGTGGCGCGGCTCGCGCAGCCGCACTTCCACCTTGTGGTAGGCGCCGTCGGCCGCCACGTCGTCGGCCTGCACGGTGAGCAGATAGGCGTGAGCGCTGCGCCGCAGGGCGCCTTCCAGTCCCTGGGCGAGGCGGTTCGTCCCTTCCACCAGCTCGCCTCCCGTCTCGTGGGCGAAATAGAAGAGGCCGTCGGCGGAGAGGCCCTGGCGCGTGCCCGTGAGGCTCACCGCGTTGAGGATCCAGCCCGAGCGCCGCAGCTCGCGCACCATCTCGTCCATCTTGCTGATCAGGAAGCTGCCGCCGGTGCCCGAGGGATTCTGGGAGCTCTGGTCGAATCCGACGAGCCCCATGGAGAAGCCCTCGCTGAACAACGTCAGGTATTTCCTCCCGCTGACCGGCCGCAGCGTATCCGCGAGCTTCTCCATCGCTTCCGTCATGGCGATGACGTGGCCGCGCCGGCGGGCTTCGACCTCCGCCTGTTGCAGCGCGGCGCCGTGGCCGAGCACGTTACGCTGCAGGAATCCTTCGCGCAGGGAAGTGACGCCGCTCCGGGTGGTAGAGACGGTCAGCCCGGTGCCGAGGCTCTCCAGCGCCTCCCGGGAGGCGTTCCGCTCGTCGACGCGGAACACCTGGGTGAGCAGAGAGCGGGCGCCCAGCCCCGTCAGCCTCAGGGGGTCCGAGCCCTGCGCGCCCTTCGCCGGCTCTTCGCCGCGCAACAGGCTCGCCAGGGCGTCGAGCGTGCGGCCGGCGGCCACGCGATCCGGAGTGAAACTGAGCAGCAGATGCAGCTCGCCGGAGGGAAGATAGATCCCCACCGCCACCAGATCGCGCGGATCGAGACCCGAGGTCACGAGCTCGCGCGCGGCGGCAACTCCCTCCTCCAACCGCTTGGGCTGGCTCAGCGCGAAGTCGAAGAGGAGCAGCAGGTGCCGCCGCGCGGCGAGCGCTGGAGGAGGACTTCCAGGCTTCTCCTGGGTCGTCAGGTCGATGGGCTCGAAGGCGACGATGGGCAACGAGCGTTTCCCTTCCACTACCTCGAAGTCGGCGGCGGTGAGCCCGGTCACCGGCTGGCCATCGCGCGAGACCTCCACCGGGATCTCCGCCAGGGTGACGGAGACCTCCGAGGAGATCACGGTTGGATCGGCAGGCTTGGCGGCTCCGGCCGGCGCACCCGGCGCCAGCACCAATAGCGCCGCCAGCCAGGCGCAATGAATGCGGCTCTCGAAAACATGGACTGCGGTCACACGGCCTCCTCTCTCTCACAGCGTGCTGCTTGTTCGATGTCTCGAATCAGGGAGAGCAAGAGCTGTGCCGTGGTCCTCTCGCGGGACGAGGCGTCCGAAACGCCTCTTGGCGAGGACGGGCGTGTCCGTGGGGGAAGACGGGGTCCAATGGGTTTTCGGACGCCGGACGATGCGCGATTGGAACGCTCAGATCAACCGCAACTGCTCCGGCCGGCGCGGCGCCAGCTCCGGCTCCGCCCGGCGCTCGAGGAGCGCTGCGGCGAGATCGGCTAAGAAAGGCGAAGGTCGGGTCTCACGCGTCTCGCCGCGCAGGGTGCGCTTGCGGCTGTGGAAGAGGAAGAGACGCGAACGCGCGCGAGTGAGGCCGACGAAGAAGAGCCGTCGCTCTTCGGCGAGGCTCGCCTCGTCGGCGCCCGGCCAGGAGAGAGGCAGCAGGCCGTCCTCGCAGCCCACCAGGAAGACGGCCGGAAACTCCAGGCCCTTGGCGGCGTGCAGCGTGAGGAGCGAGACGCGCTCGGCCCGCGGGTCCCACGCATCCACCTCTCCTCCAAGAGCGGCCTCGGCGAGGAAGGCTTCGAGATCGCAACCGGCGCGCAAGGCGAGAGGCCGCAGCAGCTCGGCGGCGGCGAGGACGGCCGTGCGGTCGGAAGCATTCTCGTTCAGCTCCAGAACGGTTTTCTCCAGGAGAGATTCGACCGTAGCCGTCGGATCCGTCGGATCGGGCCTTCTCACTTCCATCGCAGCCACCAGAGCCCGCACACCGGCCTGCTCGCTCAGCGCGCGATGGGAACGCTTTTGGAAAGGGATTCCCGCGCGGCCCAGGGCTTCGATCAGCGGCGCCGCCTGGGCCTCGGTGCGGTAGAGGATGGCGACGTCGTCGAAAGAGAGCCCGGAATCCTCGCCGGGTTCGACGCGGCCGCTGTCGAAGGAGAAGTACGCCGTGCCGCCGAGGAGGCGCTCCAGGGTGTGGACCACCAGCTCGGCCTCCGCCCGCTCGCTCGCCGCGCTCTGGATGACGACGCGTTCGGCCGCGCCGTCGCGCACGGCCACGAGCCGCCGGTCCGGCACCAGGCTCGCCGGACGGATCGCTTGGCACGCGGCCGCGACGAGCGTCGAGGTCGAGCGGTAGTTGCGGGTCAGGTGCACCACGCGCGCGCCGGGGTAGTCCTCGCGGAAGCGGAGGAAGAAGCCGACGTCCGCGCCGCGGAAGCCGTAGATCGACTGGTCCGGATCGCCGATGGCGCAGAGGTTGCCGTCCGGCGGCGCGAGCAGCCGGATGAGGGCGTACTGGAGAGCGTCGACGTCCTGGTACTCGTCGATCGAGATCCAGCGGAAGCGCTCGCGATAGAGCGCGGCGAGGTCCGGCCGCTCCCGGAGCAGCGCCAGCGGCTTGAGGAGCAGATCGTCGAAATCCACGAGGCCCCGGCGCTCCATGGCCTCTTCATAGAGAGCGATGCGCTCCGCCAGCGCGGGATCGCTCATCTGCAGCCGGCGGGCTTCGCCGATCTCTTCGAGCAGCCGCTCGGCCTTGGCGGCCGGCACGTCGAACAGCTCGCGCGCGATCTCCGTCCGCTCCGCGGCGGCCGCGACGCGGAAGCCGCGCGCGAGGCCCGCCTCGCCATATTGCTCGCGCAGCAAGGTGAGCCCGAGACCGTGAAAAGTGGTGACCGGTAGACGCTCAGCAGCGCCGGGGATCAGGGCCGCGAGCCGCTCCGCCATCTCCGCCGCGGCCCGGCGGCTGAAGGTGACGGCGAGGCAGCTCTCGGGCGGCGCGCCGCGCTCGGCGACGAGATATGCCAGGCGGTGCGTGAGCGTGCGGGTCTTGCCGGTGCCGGGCCCGGCGACGATGAGGAGCGGGCCGTCGAGGGTTTCGGCGGCGAGTTGCTGGTCGGGGTCGAGAGGAAAGGACGAAAACGACGGCAAGGACGAAAGGGACGGCAAATCTCTTTGTTGTTCTCCCTCCTCGCCCGGGAGGGTGGGGGTGAGGCGGGAGAGGAGGGCCGGGGAGGTGAGGGGCCTGGGCGGCGCGGCATCGCCAGCGTCACGCACAACGCTCGGAGCGGGCAACACCTGCGCCTCGAACAGCGGCGCCACCACCTTTCGCCCGCGGATCTCCCCCGGCTCGAAGAGGCGGATCACGCCGTACTCGCCGTCGTAGCCGGCGTCGCGGCGCACCTTGCCGGCACGCAGGCGGGTGAGGGCTTCGAGGAAGACCGGATCCGCCTCGCGCGCCACGTCCTCCAGGGGCAGACGCTCCAGGATCTCGATCTCGGGACCCAGCTTGGCGACCAGATCCGAGGCGGCCTGCTCGACGGTGCGGGACTTCGCGCCGACGCCGTGGATCTCGCCCAGCACCTCGGGCAGCGGCACGAGACAGCGATAGGGGTGGGTGTTCTCGCGCCGCGCGTCCTCCGGCCGGTCGGCGAGCTCTTCGACGCGGTGCATCACGCCGATCGTCAGCGGCTTGCCGCATTGCGGGCAGAGACCCTCGGCGCGCCGGGTCTCGGCCGGCTCCAGGCGCACGCCGCAGGCGCGGTGGCCGTCGAGGTGATACTTGCCCTCCTCGGGAAAGAACTCCACGGTGCCGCGATAGCCCTCGCCCGTCTCCAGGGCCCGCCGCATGGCGAAGTAGTCGAGCTCCGTCTCGAACGAGCAGGCCTCGCGGCCCAGGATCGGCGGCGAGTGCGCGTCCGAGTTGCTGACCAGCGTGAAGCGGTCGAGCCGCGAGACGCGCCAGTTCATCGGCGGGTCCGAGGAGAGGCCGGTCTCGACGGCGAAGATGTGCGGCGCCAGATCGCCGTAGCACTCCTCTACCGAGTCGAAGCCGGACTTCGAGCCCAGCACGGCGAACCAGGGGGTCCAGACGTGCGCCGGCACGAGGTAGGCGTCCGGCCCGCTCTCCAGCGCGATCTCCAGCAGGTGGCGCGAATCGAGGCCGAGGATCGGGCGGCCGTCCGACGAGATGTTGCCGATGGCGCCGAGCCGCTCGCGGAAGCGTCCCGCCGTCTCCAGGTTCGAGGCGTAGATCAGATGATGGACCTTGCGGGTGCGCTCCCCCTTCTTGTAGATCGTCGAGATCTCGACCTCGAGCAGGAACCGCGTCGGGCCGTGGCAGGAGGGAGGGAGCCGCTCCGCGACCGCGCGCTCGATCTCGGGCCGCAGGCGGAACAGGCCCGGCTCGGCCGGCACGAGCTTGGTGCGGATCTCCTCGAACCACGCCGGATGGGTGAAGTCGCCGGTACCGACGACGGTGAGACCCTTCCGCCGCGCCCAGAGCGCCATGTGCTCCAGGTCGGCGTCCCGGCTGGTGGCGCGGGAGTGCTTGGAGTGGACGTGAAGATCGGCGTAGAAGCGCACGGCACGGAAAGACGGAACGCGGGTGACAGTATAACGTCACCGCGGTTGCGTCCAGCCGTGTCGCGCGGGCATCGTTGCGTCTAGCCCTCCCGCCCGGGCGTGAATGCCCGGGCTGCCATGCGAAGAAGCTGGATGAATTCCGGCTCCAGGGATTCCCGAACCCGAAAGGCTGAAGACGGCCGAGCGCAGCGCACGAGC